>CBFHCK010000412.1:0-2243 GCA_965653955.1 uncultured Spongiibacteraceae bacterium | reverse complement strand
GGCAGCCCGGAGCTGAAGCCGACGAATATGCAGATAAGCATGCGTCGATTAAAAATGATGCTGCGGAGTGAGCGATCAGTCATGCCGGGGCACTCAAAAAGGCGCTAGTGTTGGCGCATAACCGACGATAAGCAACTGCTTATCGCGTAGCTCAAGCACTGGCATCCCTTAGAAAAATTTGTGCTTTAGATTTGAATAGTTCGCAATCGAAACTATAACTAAGGGGCCGAGTGGTATTCGGCGCCTGTCACGGATTAGGAATGAACAGCATCATGACCGACAAAAAAATCACCCCTGACGTCGTAAAGAAAATCGAGAGTGCGTTGGAAGAACGCAAAGTTAAACACGACCGTCGCTCTCCAGCGGCCGAAAAATCGGTGCCGGTAGAGCGCCGCACCGGCAAAGATCGCCGCAACGATTGATTCGACCGTTTACGGGGATCGCCGGCGCGATCCCTTCCCTCATGCTCGATCGAGCATATTAAAAGAGTGCCCCTCATGCCGCTGATTGAGATCGTGATCGCACTGGCGCTACTGCAACTGATGTACTTTGCCATGCGCGTCGGCGCCGCCCGCGGCAAATATCAGGTGCCTGCGCCCGCGACTTCCGGCCATGAAATATTCGAGCGCTACTACCGCGTTCAAATGAATACGCTCGAACAAATCGTCGTCTTCGTGCCGGCGTTATGGTTGTTCGGCTCCCACATCAGCGAACTGTGGGGCGCCGTGCTCGGCGCGGTCTATCTGATCGGACGCTTTTTATATTTGCGCGGTTACGTTGCCGACCCCAAAAAACGCAGCGTTGGGTTCGCGTTGTCCTTCCTGCCGACTGTCGCGCTTCTGCTTGGCGGATTGGGCGGCGCTATTGCAACAGCGCTTGGATATTCGCTCTAAGCGCTTTGGCCTGTCCGCCTCTATTACTCTTCGCCCAACTACTCTTCGCCTAATTATTCGTTGCCTAATACGTCGCCGCTCACCGCTCGTCGCCGCTGATTCGCACTGGCACCCAGCGATTCACGATGTGTTCGTACATTTGTAGCCGACGCATGGTGTGCAGCGCATTATCGATGCGCTCGCGCAACGCCGTATTGTTCTTCGCCACCGCCCACGCAAAATAATCTTCGGTCAGCGGACGATAGGAACTCATCAGCGCAGCGTATTTGGGTTCGGTCGCGATGCGCCAGCTGGTTGTCGGTGCATCGATCAAAACATCGATACGCTTGCCGATCAGACTGTCGAGACATTCATCGGCATTGCCACACGGCACCGCAGTGGCGGTGGCCATGTTCGCTTTGACGTAGTCGGCTGCTGCCGAGCCCGGAATAAATCCGACCCGAAACCCACCTCGCGACAACTCCACCTCATTGCGGTAACGCAAAACATCCTCAGTGCGAAACACCGCCATTTGTCCCGAGCGCAAATACGGAATGGTGAAATCCACCTGTTGTTCGCGCTGCGGCGTAATCACCAAACCCGCCATCACCAGATCGACATCGCCGCGCGCCACTGCCGGCAATAATTCGGAGCGCGGCAAAATCTGAAATTGCAAAGGCTGACCGAGCTGCGATTGCAGCAGCCTCGATAAATCCCACTCCATTCCAACCAGCTTGCCTTCGGCTTGATAAATCAGCGGTGCGAGATCGGGACTTGTCGCGACGCGCAACGGTTTCGGTTCTGCGCCCGCAAATGTGGCGAAACACACGCACGCAATGCTCAACAGCGATTTAAGTAACGATCTGAATGTGGTTTTCATGCCATCCCCTCGTCTGCCAATTTGCCGAAATCCTGCCGCACACTAACGGCTGTCGATCATGAATTCCAGAGTGCCTTTTTTCACATCGTTTTTCGCGTGTCCGTTGCGTGCTTATTTTTCTACGTAGATTTACCTATTACTCGGCAATCGACGCGCTCCCTACAATGCAATGCATTCATCGTATGCGCATTGATACGGATTTCCCGCAGGGCGATAAGTACATGAGCGAATACTGCGAATGCGATCCAGTCTCTAGACTGGTTACCAGATGTGAACTTTAACGGAGGGTAAACACATGCTGGTTCTTTCTCGAAGACTCGACGAAACACTGATTATTGGCGACGACATCAAAATCACGGTGCTCGGTATTGCTGGCAACCAGGTGCGCATTGGCATCGCCGCGCCGAAGGAAATCAGCGTACATCGCGAAGAAGTTTACATACGAATCAAACAAGAAACTGAACAGGTGCAAAAAGCGGTTAACGCTTAAC
>CBFHCK010000411.1:0-2249 GCA_965653955.1 uncultured Spongiibacteraceae bacterium | reverse complement strand
GTCATTCGTAGAATTCGAAACATGGTCTTTCAAACCACTATCGACAACGGCATCGCCGAAATGGTGTTCAACAAGCCGCCGGTCAATGCCTTCGACAGCCATGGCTGGTACGCGATTGCCGATGAAATCAATGCGCTCGGCCGCAACGACGATGTGCGCGTGATCATCATCCGCGCCGAAGGCAAAGGCTTCTGCGCCGGCGTCGATATCAAAGAACTCGCCGCCGATGGCAGCAAGATTGTCGACGTGAATAAAGGCAATTACGCGACGTTCAAAGCGGTGCATTTGAATCCGAAGCCAGTGATCGTCGCGGTACACGGTTTCGTGCTCGGCGGCGGCATCGGCATCGCGGGCGCGGCGGATATTCTCGTAGCATCCGAATGCGCACGTTTCGGCGTGCCCGAAGTCGATCGTGGGGCAATGGGCGGCGGTGCGCATTTGCAGCGTCTGTTTCCGGTGCAGAAAGTGCGTTACATGTATTTCACCGGCGACTTCATCGACGCGAAAGAAGCGTATCGCTTCGGTTCGATCGAATGCGTCGTGCCGCGCGACCAGTTGCGAGATAAAGCGCTGGAAATCGCGCGCAAAATCGCCGACAAGAGCCCGCGCATGATTCAGCTCGCGAAAGAAGCGCTGACCGGCGTCGAGGATGGCAGCCTCGAAGACAAATACCGCTGGGAGCAGGGTTTCACGTTCGAGGCGTATACCTCGCCGGATTCGCAGGAAGCGCGCGATGCATTCGTGCAGAAGCGCGACGCGAAGTTTTAATTTCAAACTCCAGGGTTGAGAAACAGCATGGAATTAACCTTTACCGAAGAGCAGAAAGCCTTCCGTCGCGAAGTGCGCGAATGGCTCGAAGCGAACGTGCCGGCCAAGCCGCTCGAAACCTTCGATACCGCAGAAGGCTTCGAACAGCATCGCGAATGGGAGAAAACGCTCGCGAAAGGCAATTGGGGCATGGTCACCTGGCCGAAGGAATACGGCGGCCGCGGTTGCAACCTGATCGAATGGCTGATTTTCGAGGAAGAGTACTACCGCATTCGCGCGCCGCTGCGCGTGAATCAGAACGGCATCTTCCTGCTCGGCCCGACGCTGATGGAATACGGCACACCCGAACAGAAAGCGCGCTACCTGACCAAAATGGCCAGCGGCGAGGAAATGTGGGCGCAGGGCTGGTCAGAGCCGGGTGCCGGTTCCGACATGGCGGCGATTCGCGCGAAAGCGACCCGGGATGGCGACGAGTACGTATTGAACGGCCAGAAAATCTGGTCGACGCGCGCCGTATTTGCCGATTGGGTGTTCTGTATTTTCCGCACCGATCCTGAATCGTCGCGCCACCACGGGTTGTCGTTTATTTTCGTTCCGCTGAACACGCCGGGCGTCACCGTACGCCCGATTCCGCAGCTCGACGGGCTGCCCGGTTTCGCCGAGATTTTCTTCGACGACGCGCGCGTGCCGGTATCGAATCGCCTCGGTGACGAAGGGCAGGGCTGGCATATCGCGATGTCGACCGCCGGTTTCGAGCGCGGCCTGATGCTGCGTTCGCCGGCACGCTTCCAGGAAACGGCGAAGCGTCTGGTCGAACTGTATCGCTCGCGCCGCAACGACATTCTCGATCTCGCGATCGAAGATTCGGTGGTGCGCTGCTACATGGATGCCGAGTCGTACGCGCTCAGCACCTATCAAACCGCGTCGCGGTTGATCAAAGGCGGCAAGATCGGCGCCGAGGCGAGCCTGAACAAAATCTTCTGGTCCGAGCTCGATCTGCGCATGCACGAAACGGCGATGAGCCTGCTCGGTGCCCGCGCCGAATTGATTTCCGAAGGCGAAGAAAATTCCGATCTCGGCCAATGGCTCGATGGTTTCCTGTTTGCGCAGTCGGGGCCGATTTATGCCGGCACCAACGAAATTCAGCGCAATATCATTGCCGAGCGTCTGCTCGGTATGCCGCGCTGAGTGGGGGTGTAGAACATTATGGATTTCACGTTTACCGAAGACCAGATTGCGCTGCGCGACAGCGTGCGCGATTTTCTGCAAAACGAAGTCACGCCGGAATCGATTCGCAAGCGCTGGGAAAATCCCGACGACGACCTGTGGCCGCAAATGGTCGAACTCGGTCTGACCGCGATGCTGGTGCCGGAAGAATATGACGGCCTCGGCTTGAATCCGATCGATTTCGTATTGATCGCCGAGGAATGCGGCAAAGTGGCTTTGCCCGGTCCGATCGTCAATACCGCGTTGGTCGCAAC
>CBFHCK010000410.1:0-2265 GCA_965653955.1 uncultured Spongiibacteraceae bacterium | reverse complement strand
CGGAGCTGCGCCAACCCGCCCCCTTTGAGGTCCTTGTTGTGATCGAGAAACTCCGCAATATCGCCATTATCGCCCACGTCGACCATGGCAAAACCACGCTGGTCGACAAGCTGCTGAAGCAATCGGGCACTCTCGATCGCCGCAACATGGACACCGAACGGATCATGGATTCGAACGACCAGGAAAAGGAGCGGGGCATCACGATTCTGGCGAAGAACACCGCAATCAACTGGAACGGCTACCGCATCAACATCGTCGACACCCCCGGCCACGCCGACTTCGGTGGCGAGGTCGAGCGCGTGCTGTCGATGGTCGATTCGGTGTTGCTGCTGGTCGACGCGGTCGATGGCCCGATGCCGCAGACGCGCTTCGTTACGCAGAAAGCGTTCGAAAACGGCTTGAATCCGATCGTCGTCGTCAACAAGGTCGACCGCGATGGCTCGCGTCCTGACTGGGTCGTCGATCAGGTGTTCGATCTGTTCGACCGCCTCGGCGCGACCGACGAACAGCTCGATTTCCCGATCATTTTCGCCTCGGCATTGCTCGGCAAGGCCGGCGAGGATTACGCCGCGCTGGCTGACGATCTGACCCCGCTGTATCAGGCGATCGTCGACAAAGTGCCGGCGCCGAAAGTCGACGGCAACGGCCCGTTCCAGATGCAGATTTCCGCGCTCGATTATTCGAGCTACGTTGGCGTTATCGGCGTCGGCCGCGTCACCCGCGGTTCGATCAAACCGAACACGGCGGTTACCGTGGTCGGCGCCGACGGCAAAACGCGCAATGGTCGCGTGCTGCAGGTGATGGGTTACCTCGGCCTCGAACGCCAGGATGTCGAACTCGCCGAAGCCGGCGACATCATCTGTATCACCGGTATCGACGGTCTGAAAATTTCCGACACGATCTGCGATCCGCAGAACCCGGAAGCACTGCCGGCGCTGACCGTCGATGAGCCGACCGTCAGCATGACGTTCCAGGTCAACGACTCGCCGTTCGCCGGTAAAGAAGGCAAATACGTTACCTCACGCAATATCAAAGAACGCCTTGAGCGCGAACTGATCGCGAACGTGGCGCTGCGCGTCGAGCAGGGCGATACGCCGGATAAATTCCGCGTATCCGGTCGCGGCGAACTGCATTTGTCGGTACTGATCGAAAACATGCGCCGCGAAGGCTTCGAAATGGGCGTATCGCGCCCGGAAGTTGTGCAGCGCATCGTCGACGGCGAAGTGCAGGAGCCGTATGAGCAGGTCGTTATCGACTGCGAAGAAACCCACCAGGGCTCGGTGATGGAAGAACTCGGTCGCCGCAAAGCCGACATGGTCAACATGATGCCGGACGGCAAAGGCCGCGTGCGTCTCGAATTCATTGTGCCGTCGCGCGGCATCATCGGTTTCCGCTCGCAATTCCTGACGATGACTCAAGGCGGCGGCATCATGACGTCCGTGTTCGATCACTACGGCCCGGTCAAAGTCGGCGAAGTCGCCCAACGTCAAAACGGCGTGATGATTTCGATGGTCGAAGGCAAGGCGCTTGGCTTCTCGCTGTTTGCATTGCAGGAACGCGGCCGCATGTTCATCGAGCCGAACGTCGAAGTGTATGAAGGCCAGATCATCGGCCTGAATTCGCGCGGCAACGATATGGTGGTGAACCCGACCAAGGGTAAGAAACTCACCAACATGCGCGCATCCGGCACCGACGAAAACATCGTGCTGACGCCGCCGATTCGCCACACGCTTGAACAAGCGCTCGAATTCATCGACGACGACGAACTGGTGGAAGTCACGCCGCAAAGCGTGCGTCTGCGCAAAAAGTATCTGACCGAAATCGATCGCAAGCGCGCGGGTGTGAATAAGGTTTAACGACGTAGAGCGGAATTCCGCGATGCTCAGAAATGGCCCGTAAGGGCCATTTTTTTTGCCCTGAAAACGCGCCCGTTTATGGGACACGTGGCGATTAACGACGCATTGATGGCATGCCGTGGACGGCAAATGTAAGCTCCTTCATCCTGAAAAACGCTTATTAAAAAGATAACCAGCGAGGCAACAGCGATGACGATGCAAACCACGCCGACGAACGAAGGCCGGCTGGCCGACCGACCGCTGCCGATGCGGGATAGCCCCGAATTGCAGACGGCACTCGAACAGGCAAATCCGCATACGCTGCTAATGGTTTACGTGCATCTGACGCATGACGAATCGATGCTCGAAGCATTCAAGATGCACATCCATCCGCCGTATACCAATCCGGACTACCGGATTCCCGAGGAGT
>CBFHCK010000409.1:0-2268 GCA_965653955.1 uncultured Spongiibacteraceae bacterium | reverse complement strand
AGAAAACGGCTTCCTCTCACGAGGAGGGAGCCGATCGAATCGCGGAGGCGAACATTATGACCATGCTCGACACGAATCTGAAAACGCAATTGCAAGCGTACTTACAAAAGCTGGAAGCACCGATCGAGATTCGCGCTTCCGTCAACGAGCCGGCCGAAGGCAAAGCGGCCGATCTGCTCACCTTGCTCGACGATATCGCCAGCCTCTCGAACAAGATTGCCGTCGTGCGCAGCGACGACGCCCCACGTCGGCCTTCGTTCAATATCACGCGCTCCGGTGCCGATCTCGGCATTAATTTCGCCGGCATTCCACTCGGTCACGAATTCACCTCGCTCGTGCTCGCACTGTTGCAGGCGAGCGGCTATCCGCCGAAAGTCGATGCCGATGTAATCGAACAAATCCGTGCGCTACCGATTGAAGGCGAGCTGGTTTTCGAAACGTTCGTTTCACTGAGCTGCCAGAACTGCCCGGATGTCGTGCAGGCGCTGAATTTGATGGCGGCATTGAATCCGAAAGTGCGCCACACAATGATTGATGGCGCGCTGTTTCAAGACGAAGTGAACGCGCGACAAATCCTGTCGGTGCCAAGCGTTTTCCTGAATGGCGAGCCGTTCGGTCAGGGGCGTATGTCAGTAGAAGAAATTCTCGCGAAACTCGATACCGGTTCCGTCGAGCGCGCGGCTGCGAAACTCTCCGACAAAGCCGCATTCGATACGCTAATCGTCGGTGGCGGTCCGGCCGGTGCAGCCGCTGCGATTTACAGCGCGCGCAAAGGTATCAATACCGGTGTCGTCGCCGAGCGTTTCGGCGGTCAGGTACTCGATACGATGGCGATCGAAAATTTCATTTCGGTTCAAGAAACGGAAGGCCCGAAACTCGCCACCGCGCTCGAACAGCATGTAAAAAGCTACGACGTCGACATCATTAATTTGCAGAAGGCGCGCAAATTGATTCCGGCTGCCGAATCGGCGAGTGGATTGATCGAAGTCGAACTCGAAAGCGGCGCGGTATTGCGCAGCCGCAGTGTGGTGATCTCGACCGGCGCACGCTGGCGCGAAATGAATGTGCCGGGCGAGCGTGAATATCGCGGCCGTGGCGTCGCGTACTGCCCGCATTGCGATGGCCCGTTGTTCAAAGGCAAGCGCGTCGCCGTTATCGGCGGCGGCAACTCGGGCGTCGAAGCGGCCATCGATTTAGCCGGCATCGTCAGCCACGTCACGCTGCTCGAATTCGACGCGAAATTACGCGCCGATGCCGTGCTGCAGAAGAAGCTGTTTTCATTGCCGAATGTCACGGTGATCACCTCGGCGCTGTCGACCGAAGTTACCGGCGCGAACGGCAAAGTAAATGGCCTGACGTATACCGATCGCAACAGCAACACATCGCATCGCATCGAGCTCGAAGGCATTTTCGTGCAGATCGGTTTGCTGCCGAACACGGACTGGCTGAAGGGTACGGTGGCGCGCAGCCCTCGCGGTGAAATCGAAATCAATGCGCGCGGTGAAACATCGATACCCGGCGTATTTGCGGCCGGTGATGTGACGACAGTGCCTTACAAACAGATCGTCATCGCAATGGGCGAAGGAGCGAAAGCGAGTTTATCGGCATTCGATTATTTGATTCGCAGCAGCGTGCCCGAATCGACAGCGGCGGTTGCCGCGTAACTGCCACGACTTATTAACACTAACGCTCGACATTGACGCCGGCCTTCCTCAGGATGGCCGGCGTGTTTTATTGGAAGAGATCACCGTGCGTAAAACGACGCTGCTGCTTCTGCTGGCTACAACAATCAATTTCGCTTGGGGCGAATGGAAAAAAATCGATACCGGATATCGCTCAACGGCTTATGCGGATATCGAAACGCTGCGCAAACAAAACAATATCGCGACGATGACTGTGCTGATTGATTTCGAAAAGCCGCCCTTCGACGGCAACAACCTGCCTTACCTGTCGCTGAAAATGATCGTCGAATACGACTGCAAAACGCCGCAATTTCGCGCGATGCAAATCACATCCCATGCAGGGCATATGGCTACTGGCGAAAAGCCTTACGTATCCGCAGAGCCACAGCCATGGGAATCAATTCCGGAGAAATCGATGCAGAAGTCTTTATGGAAGACCGCGTGTGGTGTAGCTGATTAGAAGCTCACTAAACGCTAGAAGGGTACTGCTGAGATGGAGGCAGCCCCATCAGCCACACCCCGGCACACGAATCAACAGCTACCGTTGCTCCCTTCCGGGCCTGGCGGGGTTCACCATCTATCGTTG
>CBFHCK010000408.1:0-2282 GCA_965653955.1 uncultured Spongiibacteraceae bacterium | reverse complement strand
TTTTCGTCAGCTTGAAAATGCGCAAACGCAGCAGGGCAGCATGATTATGCGGCGCGAGCGCGAGCGTGAAATGGCCCGCAAGCATTGGATCGAGCTGCATGCTAAGCGGCAGCTACTCGCCAAAGTGCGTGAACGGCGACTTTTGGTGGAAGCGCTGGCTGCCGAGAAGAAGCTCCAGAGCGAAATCGACGATCGCTCGGCGCGCAGCGCGTTTCGTAACCGCGAATAAGATTTTGCTTTTGTTTTTCATAGCCGGCGCATTCGCTGCCGTGCGGTTCGTAGACTTTTTTCGCGCGGTTTCCCCACAATCGCCCTGTCGAGATGCGTTCTAACGTATTGGGTTTGCCGCGCTACTCGTCTATGCTTTCGCTGGCGCGACGGCATTGCGTCATGTGCGAGGAGATTCTGAATGCCCATCACTTCCAAACTTACCGCCGATAATTCCGAGCTGACTATTACAGTCAGCGGGCGCTTCGATTTCAGTGCCCATCAGGAATTTCGCAAGGCCTACGAGCGGCCTGGCGATAAGCCGAAAAAAATCGTGATCGACATGAGCGACGCGAATTATCTCGATAGTTCTGCGCTGGGCATGTTGCTGTTACTGCGCGATTTTGCCGGCGGCGAGAAAGCGGATATCGCTATCGTCAATTGCAATTCCGAAATCAAGAATATTTTTGCAGCATCGAACTTCGATCAATTATTTGCCATTTCCTGATTCTCCGGTGGCTAACCCAATCGTCAAAAGGGTATTTGACTTGCGTTTTGGCGGCTTGCCAGTAACGGATTTCTAATGAGCGTTGCATCTCAGCATTTGAATAGCGACACCATCCTCGAGCTGCGCGCGGTAATGGGCGATGAATTCGCCAATCTGCTGCGTACCTTCGCCACCGACAGCATTATGCGTATCGAACATATTGAGCGCGCCGCCGCACAGGCGGATGCCGATGCGCTGCGGCGTGCCGCGCACAGCTTCAAAGGCAGCTCCGGAAATATGGGTGCGTTGAAGTTAAGCGAGCTATGCAAGCACATCGAGGAATTTGCACGCGATGGCGAGCTGGCGCAATGCACACCGCTGATCGCCGAATTGCGCGATGAGTTTGTTCACATCCAGCGCGAACTGGATGCGCTGCTGGCCTGACTTCGTTATTGGCAGACTCCTTGCTCTTGTCCCCGTACTGATATTTGGTCGAGGAACTTTGCATGAGCACTTCCGTTTCATCGTCGCCTATTACGCTGCTGCTCGGCGGCGCCGCTCCCGCTGCGATTTCCCCCGATGCCGCTGGCAGCCAGGCCAGCAATGGCAAGGCTTCCGGTGGTTTTGATCTGCTGTTGTCGGCGCTTGCCGGCCAACAGAATTTGTTGTCGATGATCGCGTCGCCGGTAGCCGACACCGCTATCGACGCGGCTGTCACAACCGGTGAGGCGGCGAACCCGGCGGCAACCGAAGGCGAAGAAAGTGGCATTGTATTGCCGATCGCCGGCATGTTTTTGCCGTTTGCCGCAGCGCCGATGAAGACTGCCGAAGCACCGATCCATGCAAGTAAAAATTCAGACGGCGACGATAAAGAATCATCGAGCGAAGACGACGCCGGTATTGCATTGCTGAACGTTAGTGCGGCTGCGCCAGCCACTCCGCTTAATGTCGCCCAACCGTCGGCGACTACCGATGCAGCAATGAACACAGAAGCAGCGATGGTCGAACTTGCTGCGATAGCAGGCGCCGCCGCGAATACCACCAAGTCCTCGAAGGCAGGGCGCGATGCTAGTGCAAACGTTGTCGCTGCAACGCAAATCGCAGGCGACAAATCTGGGGCTGTCGCAACCGATGACGGCATCAATAACCAGTTAACGATCCCGAACGCGGTTGTCGATGCGGAAGGTGGCGATGCGGTTGGCGGTTTTGACGCGCTGATGAAGCAGTTCGATATGGCAACATCGCGAACAGACACAAATAGCGCTTCCGGTGGTGTCGTACAGCTCGGTGAAGTACGCAATGCGGCGCCCGCGTCCACGCACACAGCGGCCACAACTTCCGCGGCTACGACCGCTACTGTGTCCGTGCCGGTTGGCGCGAACGGATGGGACGATGCAGTTGCCGATAAAGTGATGTGGTTCAGCGCGAATAAAATCAATAGCGCCGAAATTCACTTGAATCCATCGGATCTCGGTCCCGTGCAGGTACGAATCAGCACCCAGAACGATCAGACCACGGTGGCATTCAGCAGCCCGCATGCCGCAGTGCGCGAGGCGCTCGATCAAGCACTGCCGCGTTTGCGCGACAT
>CBFHCK010000407.1:0-2283 GCA_965653955.1 uncultured Spongiibacteraceae bacterium | reverse complement strand
GGGCCCACGCGCCGCGGCGGCGGGGCCCGGCGCCGGGAGAGTGATGCCGCCGAAGTAGGCGGCGGCCGGCAGTTGCACGAAGGACCTGTGCGAACTGCTCACCTTCGGCGCGCAGCGGATCGTATTCGGCCGTAACAATAGTGGTTGCAGGCGCCTGCGATAATCGCGTGCTTTGCAATAACGCCGCACGCGGATCGTTGCGCTGAGCCGGGGGAAGATACTGCGACCAGAACCAGCGCATTGTATCGGCGCGCAGCAACACGGTGTCTGCGCAGCTGCTGTAGGTTTCGCTGTCGGCACGCGGATCGATCGCCGGATAAATCAGCAATTGATGACACAGCAACACATCGCCATGCATAGCGGCGGACGCGGCAAGATTGGCGCCCGCACTATCGCCGGCAATCGCAATTTTCTGCCGATCGCAACCGAGCCTGCCGGCATTGTTTTGCGCCCAGCGCAGCGCAGTGACGACATCGTCGAACGCGGCGGGAAATCGATGCTCAGGCGCCAATCGATAATCCACCGACAACACCGCGCATTCGGCGGCCGCCGCGAGTGCACGACAATAATTATCGTGCGTATCGATCGAACAAATGACGAAGCCGCCACCGTGCGCGAATACCGTCAACGGTAATTGGTGGTTCGCGTGGGAATGCGCATACGGAAAATAAATACGCGCGCGAATGTCGCCGCTCACGCTGGGAATTTTCACCTCTTCGATGCGCGGCAATTCAACATGCCGTGTCGGCCAGCCGGCGCTTTCCACAAGCGCGCGATATTGTGCGGGATCGAGTGTGGCAAGATCGAGTGCGGGGCGTTGCGCTATTGCATCGGAAATGACTTGCATGTCAGCGTCGTATGGCATCGTTCATATCCGTTTTTTGGCATCGTCGATAAATCATTAAATTGTGTTGTTGAGCGTGCGATCTCAGCGCGCAATTAAATCGGCAGTAAAGCGCGTATCGATCGAATGACCCGCAACGATTCGTTCGGCGCGGTCACTGATTACGCGCAACCATTCCGGGTGGGTGAAAATATGCAGCGCTCGCTCGCGAATGCCGCGCATAACAATCTCCGCAACGTCGGCCGGTGTTTTGCCCCCGGCGAGACTTCCTCTCACCCGTTCGCGCAGCTGTTCCATATCCGGATCGGTATCGCTACGACGCGAATGACTCGCCGGTGCATTGCGTTCGTCGTCAGCGATACGCGTGGCGACAAATGCGGGACAAAGCACCGATAAACCGACATGCGGTTTTTCTTCTGCAAATTCGCGAAACATTCCTTCGGTCAATGCCACCACACCCGCCTTGGTAACGTTATAAGGGTGATTGAATGGCGCATAAATAAAACCCGCCATCGATGTAGTATTAACGATATGCGCTTCGGACCAATACCGTTGGCACCCCCGGTAACCACCGCAACGCGCCCATCGAATTGGTTCATCGGTTCGCTCCACTACGCCACGGCACTCGACGGCTTCTTGTTACGTGCTTCTTCGCGAAAATGTGGAATAACTTCGGAACCGATTAATTCAATCGTTTCCATAATTGCTTCGTGTGGCACACCGCCCATCTGCGATAAAAATAAGATTTCGTCAGCCCCGGCATCGAATAAACGCTGCACGTAGCGAATGCAATCCTCAGGTGTGCCGTAGGCATCGTTCACTTCGCCGAAATAACCAAAAGCATTCGCGTCGAACGGAATTTTTTCGGCACTCAGCATCGCGAATTTCTGATCGCGCACCTGCTCAAGCGCGGCAAGATGCTCTTCGGCGCTGACATCCCACGCGGTTGGCTTCGGCAATCCCTGATACCAGTGCGCCAGCGCTTCGACGAAAAAGCGCTGACCGCGCAAGCCTATACGTCGAGCTTTTTCGCGATCGCGCATAACCAATGTCGGACATAGCGCTGCAAGATGTTGTGTCGGCCGATAGCCGATCTGATCCTCGGGTTTGCGCTCGGCCCAGGCTTTTCGATAAATCGCGTTTTTATTTGCAACATCGTCGGGGCCGCCGAAACCGAGCACGAGTGCGCCAATACCCCGCGCGCCGGCCATCGCCAATGTTTCCGGGCGCGTGGTGGCCATATACAAAGGCGGGTGCGGATCCTGATACGGTTTCGGATGAATCGGACGACGCGGAATTTTAATGTACGTGCCGTCGTGTTCGATCTCTTCTTCGACGAACATACGCGGAATCAATTTCATGCTTTCGTCGATCATCGGCTGCAGGTCGCCGAGTTGATAACCGAATGCGCCAGCCTCTTGCTGACTGCCACCTTTGCC
>CBFHCK010000406.1:0-2298 GCA_965653955.1 uncultured Spongiibacteraceae bacterium | reverse complement strand
CGAATTACTTCGTGGACATGTCGATTTATGGCAACAGACAATGCAAGGGTTTCTGGGCCAGGGTGAGCCGCAACAAGATGTCATCCAACCGCGTAAAGGCGATCCGCGCTTTCAAGCCAAGGAATGGGAAGAACATCCGTTTTATCGCCACATCAAGCAATCGTATTTGCTCAACGCGCGCTTTATTGAAAACATTGCCAACGATATGGATTTCAAAGATCCGCAGCTCGAACGCCAGGTTAAATTCATGGTGCGGCAATGGACCAACTCTCTCGCACCTACCAATTTCATTTCAACCAATCCTGAAGTTTGTCGCGCGATTATCGATTCGAAAGGCCAGAACTTATATCGAGGCTTGCAAAATTTTCTGAAGGATTTAAAACGCAGCCCGCAAGGGATGCTCTCGGTTTCGATGTCGAATCATGATGCCTTCGAATTGGGCACTAATATCGCGACAACGCCGGGTAAGGTTGTTTTCGAAAACGATCTGATTCAGTTGCTGCAATACACACCGCAGACCGACACGGTATTTCGCACACCGATATTGATTACGCCCGCGTTTATCAACAAATACTACATACTCGATCTGACACCGCAGAATTCGTTGATCGATTGGATGGTCAAACAGGGACTAACGGTTTTCGTAATTTCGTGGGTGAACCCCGACGCCGAATTGAGCGATAAGACGCTGACTAATTATGCGCTGGAAGGCCCGGCAAAAGCGCTTGAAGTGATTCAACAGATCACCGGAGAAACCAGCGTTAATGCGATCGGTTATTGCATTGGCGGTACATTACTCGCGGCAACACAAGCAATGCTGAAAGCGCGAGGGCAATCGGGTTTTAACTCGACGACGTTTTTCACTGCGCTACTCGACTTCAGTCAACCGGGCGAACCCGGCGTCTACATCACCGATGAAATGGTTGAACTGCTGGAAAAAGATCCCTTGCAACAAGGCGTGTTCGACGGTCGACTCGCGCAACTCTGCTTCAGCCTGCTGCGCGAAAATAATTTGTATTGGTCCTTCTTTATTCACAACTATCTGCTCGGCAAGGATCCAGTGCCGATGGATATGTTGCATTGGAACGGCGACTCCACGAACGTGCCAATGAAAACGGCCGCCTTCTTCCTGCGGCATTTTTATCAGAATAATGGTTTGACCCAGCCCAACTCGGTATCGATCGATAACACGCCCATCGATTTGCAGCGCATCGATAATCCGACCTATTTTCTTTCGACAATGAGCGATCACATCGCGCCGTGGCAAGGCACCTATCGCGGCACACAATTACTCAGCGGAAATAAACGTTTCGTATTGGCCGGTTCGGGGCATATCGCGGGCGTCATTAATCCTCCGATAAAAAACCGCTACGGCTATTTCACCAACGACCAATTATCGCCCACTGCTGACGCGTGGTTCGACAACGCAAAGCAGAATGAAGGGTCGTGGTGGACAGATTGGCTGCAATGGATAACGCCTTTATCCGGCGAGAGAATCGCCGCGCGTATACCAGGCAGCGTTGATTTTCCGGTGCTCGAAGACGCTCCCGGTCGTTACGCGCGTACATTAATTACCGATTTGAAAACCACGATTAGCGTGTAATCGATAACATCACTGCGTGCGACGTTAGCTTTATTAGCGATATACCGTTTTATTTAAAAATTAGCGCGCAGTTAATCTAAAATTTCCAGCAGGCAAACATTCACTGCCTGCGGATTTTCCATTTGCACCAGATGCCCCGCCTTAGGAATCATTTTTACCGCGCGCAAATCTGGAAATTGCGCCCGCATTAGTGAAAGCGGATCGTCACCATGAAATTTGGCAAGATCGATATCACGCTCACTGCCAATAAAAAATGCCGGCACCGCGCTTGGCCTATTTTCGTAGGGCTTCCGCTGCTGCCATTTCAGATCCATCGACCGATACCAATTCAACCCGCCGGTAAAACCCGAACGACTATATTCGGAAACATAAAACTCCATTTCCAAATCGCTGAGCCACGGCCACGGTAACGATGGCGGTGTGGGTAATGCGTCGAGATAAGTAGTGCCCGGAGGATGTGAAAATACCTCGGCCATATCGTAAGCACCGCTCAGTGCATAAAACACTTTCTGCAAAAACTCCCGCGGCGCTGCATTCAGTGCCGCATCGGCCGGGCCCTGCTGACGAAAATATTCGATATGCAGAAAATGCTGTTTTGCAATTTCGGCGTATTCCGTCAGTGGGGGGATATCGGGATTATGCGGTGCAGCGGGATTTTGCAAACCGATCACTGCAATAACGCGCTCGGGCATGCG
>CBFHCK010000405.1:0-2302 GCA_965653955.1 uncultured Spongiibacteraceae bacterium | reverse complement strand
TTTTACGCACCCGCCGCCACTTCAAATTGTTCTGCGATTTCAGCGTTGTACGCGGTCATCGACCGCGTCGTGAAGCGCATTTTTTCAGGGTGTGTCTGGCGTCGCACATCAAATTCTGGAGCAACCCATGAGCATCACCGCCGCCGATATCGAAAAAATCGCGAAGCTCGCGCGTATCCGCATCGACACCGACGAAATCGCCGATGTGTCGCAACGGCTCGGCAATATTCTGGCGATGGCGGATCGGCTGCAGGCGATCGACACGACAGGAGTCGCGCCGATGGCAAATCCACTCGACGCCACCCAGCGGCTGCGCGCCGATATCGTCACCGAGCCGACCGGCGATGCAGCCATCGCAGCACGCGATGCATTTCTGAATATCGCGCCAAGTAGCGAGCAGGGTTTGTATCTGGTGCCGAAGGTCATCGAATAAACGCCGCAAGCTCCAAATTGAGCTGGCCGCGTCTCGACATTTATTCACGACGGAATTTTCAATGCACACTCTCACCATCGCCGAATTGCTAGAAGGCCTGGCGCAGAAACGCTTCTCCAGCGAAGAGCTGACGCTGCACTATCTCGCGCGTATCGAACGTCTCGACGCGAATTTCAACAGCTACATCACCGTCACGCCGGAACTCGCCATCGAAGCCGCGCGTGCAGCCGATAAGGCGCGCGCACAAAACAATGCGGGGCCACTCGCCGGTGTACCGATCGCGCATAAAGATATTTTCTGCACTAACGGCGTTCGCACCAGCTGCGCGTCGAAAATGCTCGACAACTTCGTCCCGCCCTACGACGCGACTGTCGTCACCCGACTCGCGCAGGCCGGCGTCGTCTGTCTCGGCAAAACCAACATGGACGAATTCGCGATGGGTTCGTCGAACGAAACGAGTTATTACGGACCGGTCAAAAATCCGTGGGCGCCGAATTGCGTACCCGGCGGCTCGTCCGGTGGTTCCGCCGCGGCGATCGCCGCGCAGTTGTGCGCAGCCGCCACCGGCACCGACACCGGTGGCTCGATTCGCCAACCCGCCGCGCTCTGCGGTCTCACCGGTTTGAAGCCGACTTATGGTCGCGTTTCGCGCTACGGCATGATTGCGTTCGCATCGAGCCTCGACCAAGGCGGGCCGATGACGCGCACCGCGCACGACGCCGCGTTGTTGTTGAATGCAATGGCCGGCTTCGACGAAAAAGATTCAACCAGTGCCGAGCGCGCGGTGCCCGATTACACCGCCACGCTGAACGAAAAACTCGATGGCCTGCGCATCGGCTTGCCGAAAGAATATTTCGGTGCCGGTTTAACGCCCGCCATCGAAAGCGCAGTGCAGCAGGCGATCAAGCAACTCGAAGCGCTCGGCGCCAACGTCAAAGAAGTCAGCCTGCCGAATACCGAACTCGCGGTGCCGTGTTACTACGTGATTGCGCCGGCGGAAGCGTCGGCGAATCTGTCGCGCTTCGACGGCGTGCGTTACGGTTACCGCTGCGACAATCCGAAAGATTTATTCGACTTGTACACGCGCACGCGCGCAGAAGGTTTCGGCGACGAAGTGAAACGGCGAATTCTGGTTGGTACGTACGCGTTGTCGGCTGGTTATTACGACGCGTATTACCGTAAGGCGCAGCAGGTGCGCCGCTTGATCAAAAACGATTTCGTCGCGGCATTTAACGATGTCGATGTCATCGCCGGACCGACCACACCGAATCCGACATTTTGCGTCGGCGAAATCAGCGATCCAGTCGCGATGTATCTCGAAGATATTTATACGATTGCGGTGAATCTCGCCGGACTGCCGGCGCTGAGCATTCCGGCCGGTTTCGTAGACAACAAACCAATCGGACTGCAATTGATCGGCAATTATTTTGCCGAGGACAAATTGCTTAACGTCGCGCATCAATTTCAGCAGGCGACCGATTGGCATCGTCGCAGCGCCCCCGGTATTGAATGAGGAACGCATGATGGGATGGGAAACAGTCATCGGCCTCGAAGTGCATATGCAACTGGCCACGCAATCGAAAATATTTTCCGGCAGCAGCACCGCATTCGGCGCCGAACCGAATACGCAGGCGAGCGCGATCGATCTCGCGATGCCCGGCACCTTGCCGGTAGTGAACGAACAGGCGATTCGTTACGCCATCATGTTCGGCCTCGCAATCGATGCACCGATCAATCCGCTCAGCGCGTTCGAACGCAAAAATTATTTTTATCCGGATTTGCCGAAGGGCTATCAAACGACACAGCTTGCCGAGCCGATTGTCGGCCCCGGTCATATCGATATCGAGTTGAGCGACGGCAGCACTAAAC
>CBFHCK010000404.1:0-2303 GCA_965653955.1 uncultured Spongiibacteraceae bacterium | reverse complement strand
TATGCGCTCGTTTCTTGCGGCGATGCCGGTGTGGCTGAAAGAAAAGCTGTATCTGAAAACGACGTTGAAGCGAGAACTTGCCGCACTCGGCGGCTTGGCGGAAAAGCAATTGCCGCATTTGTTATTTACCGAACATCACCAGGCGCATGCGGCATCGGCGTTTTTTCCGAGTCCTTTCCAAAATGCGGCGGTGATGTGTCTCGATGGTGTCGGCGAATGGGCGACCAGCAGCGTTTGGCTCGGCGAAGGCAACAAGCTGACCCCGCAATGGGAAATCAATTTTCCGCACTCGCTCGGCTTGCTGTATTCGGCGTTCACGTATTACACCGGCTTTAAGGTGAACTCCGGCGAATACAAATTGATGGGCCTGGCGCCGTACGGCGAACCGAAATTCGTCGATACCATTTTAAATAATCTGATCGATGTCAAAGACGACGGCACGTTTCGTCTCGATATGCGTTACTTCAATTACGCAACCGGGCTGACGATGACGAACGATAAATTCGCCGCGTTGTTCGGCGGTCCTGCCCGTAAACCGGAGAGCCCGCTGACGCAGCGCGAAATGGATATCGCGGCATCGATTCAAGTCGTTACCGAAGAGATTGTGTTGAAGCTCGCGCGCACCGTGAAGCGCGAGCTGAAGCAGGATTATTTATGTCTCGCGGGCGGCGTTGCGTTGAACTGCGTTTCGAATGGACGCTTGCTGCGCGAAGGAATTTTTAAAGACATTTGGATTCAACCGGCGGCTGGCGATGCTGGCGGTGCGCTCGGCGCAGCGCTGGCGATATGGTACGAGTATCTCGGCAATGCGCGCACAGCGCCCGATAACACAAGCTCGGTTGGCGACAGCATGCGCGGCAGTTATCTGGGGCCGTGGTTTGGCGTCGATAACATTTGCGACTATCTCGATAGCATCAAGGCACCGTATAAAAAGCTCGACGACGATGAATTCTACGAAGAGCTCAGCGATGTGCTCGCCGCCGAAAAAGTTGTCGGCTGGTTTCAGGGGCGCATGGAATTCGGCCCGCGCGCGCTCGGCGGCCGCTCGATCATCGGCGATCCGCGCAGTGCGAAAATGCAATCGGTGATGAATCTGAAAATCAAATATCGCGAATCGTTTCGTCCGTTCGCGCCGGCGATCAAGGCCGAGCGCGTCAACGAATGGTTCGTGCACGATCGCAGCAGCCCTTACATGTTGATGGTCGCCCCGGTACGCGAGGAAAAGCGTATTGCGATGACGGCGGAGCAACAGCAGTTATTCGGTATCGAAAAACTGCATGTGCCGCGCTCGCAGATTCCGGCAGTCACGCATGTGGATTATTCGGCGCGAATTCAAACCGTGCATGCCGATACCAATCCGCGTTTTTATCGGTTGCTCGATCGCTTCGAGCAAAAAACCGAATGTCCGGTGCTGGTGAATACATCGTTCAATGTGCGCGGCGAGCCGATCGTCTGCACGCCGGAGGATGCGTATCGCTGTTTCATGCGTACCGAGATGGATTGTCTGGTGCTGGAAAATGTCGTGCTGCATAAACACGAACAGCCGGTGTGGGAAGAACAGCAAGACTGGCAAAACGAATTCGAGCTCGATTGATATGCAAAACAACAACGCTCCGGTTAGCGCGCAAGATCTGCGTAAATTTGGCTTTATTTTCGCGGGTATCCTGATTCTTATTTTTGGTCTTTTGTTGCCATATTGGTTGCACGGCACGATCCGCGTATGGCCGTTTTACATCGGCCTGCCGGTGGTTTTGCTGGCTGCTGTCGTTCCGACATGGCTGCGTCCGCTCTATGTTGTCTGGATGAAATTCGGCGCGGTGATGGGTTTCATCAATACGCATATCATCATGTTCATTCTTTTTTATGGAATGTTGACTCCGATTGGTTGGCTATTGCGGTTGTTCGGCAAAGACCTGCTGGCGCAGAAATTATCGCGCGAGCAACTGAGTTACCGCGTGCAGAGCCAGCACTACCCAAAAGAACATATGGAGAAACCCTACTAATGTGGGACTTGTTGAAAGATCTCGCCGGCTTTATGGCAAAGCGCAAAAAATTCTGGCTCGCGCCGCTGATCGCGGTGATGCTGCTGCTCGGTGCGTTGATCGTACTCGGTCAAGGCTCCGCAGTGGCGCCGTTCATTTACACATTGTTCTGATTCGATGCGCGCGGCTGTGCTCGCGCCGATCGGCGTATTCGATTCGGGTGTCGGCGGTCTATCGGTGCTACGGCATTTGCGCACCGCATTGCCGGCCGAAGATTTTCTGTACGTTGCCGATTCCGGTCATGCGCCATACGGTGCGCGC
>CBFHCK010000403.1:0-2307 GCA_965653955.1 uncultured Spongiibacteraceae bacterium | reverse complement strand
GATAAAAATGATTTAAAATCGCGCCTCACCGAACCAATTGTTTCTCGCACAATGATGCGCGCCCTTAATTTAGCGGTACTGCTCGTCACTGTGCTGCTATCGCCTAACACTTTTGCATGGGGCGATCGCGGCCACGAAGTCACCGCGCTGATAGCCTGGCAGTTCATGACACCAACGGCGCGGGAAAAAGTGTCGCGATTGCTGGCAACGGACAACAGCGGCTTGACCGGCCCTGATATCGCCGCGCAATCGACATGGGCCGATGAATACCGCGACAGCGATCGCAACACTACCAAGCTGCGCTATCAACAAACCTACCGCTGGCACTTCGTTAACCTCGATTTGCAACATCCCGATTTAGATAGCGCATGCTTTAACTTTCCACCGCTGGAGGGCCCGGCATCGACCGGCCCCGACAAAACTTGCATCGTCGATAAAATCGAACAGTTCGAAAACGAATTAGGCGACGCGAATACGGATGCGCACGAACGCCTGCGCGCATTGCAATTTTTGTTACATCTGATCGGCGATTTACATCAGCCGTTACACGCGAGCAATAACAACGATAACGGCGGCAGTCGCGCAACGGTCATTATCGGCGCCAATAAACGTATGTCGCTGCATGGCTACTGGGATGGCGAGGTGATACGCAGACTGGGGCGCGACACCGAAAGTATCGTGGCCAACTTGACGATGCCGATCTCCGCACAGGAACTCGCACGCTGGCAGCGCGGTAACGCACGCGACTGGGCGACCGAAGCATGGCGCATTGCACGCGGAGATATTTACCGACGATTGCCCGAACCATTGCCGGATGGCAGCTATCGGCTCGATAACAATTATCAAAATAGAGCGAAGGAAATCGCGCGGCTGCAATTACAACGCGCCGGCGTCCGGCTCGCGTTCGTGTTGAATCGAATATTCGATCCGTCGTTGAAAGGCGCTCACGCACCGAGGTAACGATTCATTTCGGCTTCGATGTCGTTGCGCAAGCCCATCAATTTGCGTGCGTATTCCTCCAGCGCTTTATCCTCCTCAGTCTCCGTATTCCATCGCGGCACGGAGCTCGGCTTGCCATCGGCATCGACCGCAACAAACACGATGATGCAGTGCGTGGTTTTGCCGCGTTGGTGCTGCTTCGGATCGCCCGCCATTACATCGACGGCAATGTGCATACTCGTATTGCCGGTATAAATCACCCGCGCTTGCACTTCTACCAGATCACCGATCAATATCGGTTGAATGAAACGAATGCCGCCGACATACACCGTCACGCAATATTTTCCGCTCCACCCTACCGCGCAGGCATAACCGGCCTGATCGATCCATTTCATTACGGTGCCGCCGTGCACCTTGCCACCGAAATTGACCTCACTCGGTTCAGAGAGAAATCGCAGGGTAATACTGCGTTGGTGATTGTCGGTCATCGGAAAATCCTCGGCAGATCGGGCATTCGCCACCCAACATTACAATTTGCTTAGATTCGCAGCAACACGCGGTTGCACATCTATAATTTGGACACTTCGGTGGCGCGGCAACAACGAATCACCGCTAGCAACAGGTCTCTCCTTAATTCCCCAGAGGTGCTCGCACCTCTTTTTTTCGTCTCTAATCCATATTGGGTTGTTTCGCCGGCCGACATTTGTTTATTGTCGACGCGTTCTGCTTATTATCATTTGCGCATTGTCTCGATTTTTACCGGCATAACTTTTCTAATTTCCGGAGTCGCCCATGCAAGCACCAACCTCATCACCAAAATCTGCCGTGATCATCACCGGCGGCGCTTCGGGCATCGGTCTTGCTTGCGCACGCAAATTAGCGGCAGTTGGCCGCGCCGTGGCGTTATGGGACATCAATGCGGCGAAGGCGAATGAAGCCGCCGCGACCATCAACAAAGAATTCAACGTGGCGGCAGTCGGCATCGCCGTCGATGTACGCGATGTCGCGGCGATGGATAGCGCTATCCATACATCGCGTCAGGCGCTCGGTGCGATAGGCGGTTTGATTCATTCCGCGGGCGGCGTCGATACAGGATCGCTTGAAGGAATAACGCCCGACGTGTGGGATGCACACATGAATGTGCATCTACGCCCGCTCGCCCTACTGACAAAAGCATTGCTGCCCGATTTCAAAGCGAATCCCGGCTCGGCGATTGTCGGTATTTCCTCGATCAACGCAACGCTCGGTAATGCGGTGAATCCCATTTACAGCGCTGCGAAAGGCGGGATGCTGTCATTGATCCGCTCGCTCGCGGATCGCCTCGGCCGTGATGGTATCCGTATCAATGCGGTATCGCCGGGTCAAATC
>CBFHCK010000402.1:0-2313 GCA_965653955.1 uncultured Spongiibacteraceae bacterium | reverse complement strand
CAACGCGCGATCAGATTGCCGTGGCGCTGCACATTGAAGACCTGCACATCGGCGTGCCACGCAGGAATTGTTTTATCGATGGCGAATTGCACGCCGAACAAACGGCCGACGATAGCGAACAAACCATTGATGACTTTCTGCGCCGGAAAATAAGGCCGCAATTCTTCTTGCGACAACGCATAACGCGCGAGCCGCAATTTTTCGCTCGCGTACGGCACATCCCATGCCTGCAAATCGGCAATCGATAAATGCTTCCCAGCAAATTCGGCGAGTTCGCGAAAATCCTGCTCTGCTAGCGGACGCGAACGCACGGCGAGGTCGTTCAAAAAATCCAGCACTTCGTCGGCGTGCTCGGCCATTTTCGTCGCCAGCGAATATTCGGCGTAATTATCGAAATCGAGCAATTGCGCGAGCTCTTGACGGGCCACGAGAATTTGCATCATCAACGCCGAATTATCCCAGCGACCGGCGTTCGGACCCTGATCGGAGGCGCGCGTGGTGTATGCCTCGTACAGCTCGCGGCGCAACGCTCGATCATCGGCGTATTGCATTGCCGGCAAATACGACGGCGCATCGAGCGTGATCAGATAACCGTCGAGCGATTTTGTCTGCGCC
This sequence comes from uncultured Spongiibacteraceae bacterium, assembly GCA_965653955.1. GTDB lineage: Bacteria > Pseudomonadota > Gammaproteobacteria > Pseudomonadales > CAMLJR01 > CAMLJR01. The sequence continues at coordinate 1,698 of CBFHCK010000402.1, read as the reverse complement.
GCTTGCCGATACATTTGCAATGCCGATTCGGGCACGCCGCGCAATGTGCTGTCGTCCGTCAGATGTTTTGTCCAGCCTTGCGTGGCATCGAGCACGTTGTTCGAAAATTTGGTCGACAGATCCGCGAGTAATTTTCGCAATTCGCCGTAACGCTGTTTCGCTGCGCCCTCAAGCGCGACGCCCGACAAACGAAAATCGCGCAATGCGTTATCGATCACTTTGCGTTTCGGTTCGTCGAGCTGTGCGTACTCCGGGCTATTCGCGAGCTTTTCGTATGCGTCGTATAAACGCCGATTCTGGCCAAGCTCGGTGCCGTACTCGGTCAATTTCGGCAGCACCGCTTCGTACGCCGCGCGCCATTCCGGCGTATTCGTCACACCGTTCAAATGACCGACCGGCGCCCAGGCTTTTTCCAGACGATTTTCCAACTCTTCGAGCGGTTCGATCAGCGTCTGCCACGTCGGCCGCTCCAGCTTATCTAACAGATCTTCTATGGCGCGACGATTGCGCGCGAGCAATTCGGTAAACGCGGGTTCGACCCACTGCGGTTGCAGCGCCGGAAAATCCGGCAGCTCGGTATCGCGGAGAAAGGGGTTTTGCGTGGAATCGGTAACCGTCATCGCATACCTCACAGAAATTAATGGCCGTTAAGCGCAGCGCGCAGCGTATCGATCACCGGCCGCGTCGATGGACGCACACCGCGCCAGATGCAGAATGCCTCGGCAGCCTGTTCGACCAGCATGCCCAGCCCATCGGCGACCGCCCATGCGGCTTCGCTCGCGGCCCAACGCATGAAAGGCGTCGGCTGTGCGCCGTAGGCGAGGTCGTAGCAGCACGAACCCTCAGCCAGCATATTGCTCGGCAGCGGCGGCAGATCATTGTGCAAACTCGCGGAGGTTCCGTTGATCACAAGATCGAATTGATTGCCGGCGAGCGCGTCGAAGCTGCACGCGCGAATCGGGCCGAGATCGGAAAATTCCTGCGCCAACAGCTGCGCTTTATCCGGCGTGCGATTGGCGATCACCAGCAGTTCGGGATGATGCCGCAGCAATGGCTCGAGAATACCGCGCACTGCGCCGCCCGCGCCGATCACCAACAGCCGGCGGCCGCTGATTTCCCACGCGAGGTTTTGATCGATGTCGCGCGCAAGGCCGACGCCGTCGGTGTTATCGCCGTAAATGCTGCCATCGCTTTGGATCGCCAGCGTGTTCACCGCGCCGGCGCGACGCGCGCGGCCACTGAGTTCGTCGGCAAAACTGAACGCATCGAGCTTGAAGGGCACGGTGACATTGAGCCCTTTGCCGCCGCCGTCGAAAAACTCGCGCGCTGCGGCGTTAAATCCGCCGAGTTCGATCAACTGCGCGCGATACGCCAGGTTCTGTTCAGTCTGCGCCGCGAACGCGGCATGGATCTGCGGCGAGCGGCTTTGCTTGATCGGGTTGCCGAATACCGCGTAACGGTCCGGCTCGGTGGTCAGTACATCCTGCGTCATTAATCCAATGCCCAATCTTTAGGTTGCAGAAAATAATCGGTCAGCGCGGCTTCGGCACTGCCGGGTTCCGGTTGCCAGTCGTATTGCCAGCGCACCAGCGGCGGCAGCGACTTCAGAATCGATTCGGTACGACCGCCCGTTTGGTGGCCGATAATCGTGCCGCGGTCGTACACCAGATTGAATTCGACATATCGACCACGGCGCAG
>CBFHCK010000401.1:0-2315 GCA_965653955.1 uncultured Spongiibacteraceae bacterium | reverse complement strand
ACTGCACCGCCTTCAACAAATCGAAAATCACTTTGCCAAACTGAGCCAATTTGGCCGGATCGGATAACAACTGCATCATCTGATTCTGATGTGCATCGCCGCTATCCATGATGGCGTCATCCACCGCTTTCGGAAATGCACCGAGCAGGGCCTGCTCGGCGGTGTTATTGGCGATCTGCTGCATGACGAGTGAGTTTTCCGACACCTTGTCACGAATCGTATACGCGTAATTGACCATATCTTTATCGCTGAGCTGATCGGTAACGAACAGTTCGTTAAGACGCTGAATAATGTGCGACAGAAATTCTTCCTTCTTGTCTTTCGCCTTCGCGCTACCCAGCTCCTCGCCCGGTTGCAATTGATATTCGCCGTTGCCGTCTTTGACGGCTTTTAATTGCAAATCCTGCTGTTTTATTTTCGATAACCGGTAATGGCTCAGCACCACATTATCGAGATCAACGTCATCCTCATCGATCGCGGTTTCGCGCAGCATCGGTCGCAGGTTGCGCGCGTACAACGCCAGCTTTTCCAGATCCTTGTCGTCGTAATCGACAATCTGCGACATGAATTCGTAAAACCGCACGAAGGTGCCGAGATCTTTTTTGAAAATCTCGAGCGCGTCTTTCTCTTTTTTGCATTCCTTCAGCGAGTTGTCGGCGTTGGCGATCAACACGGCATCGCCCGTTTTCTTGGTGCGTTCGAACATCGTGCGCGCCTGCTCATACGCTTCAACAGCCGACTTGTAGCGCTGCTGCCAGCGCTCGACGGCGGGCTTGCAGATATTCGCGATGGCTGCGTTGCTTTTGCTCTTGATGAAATAAGCAACGCAGAACTGCTCAACCTCACTCCAGGTAAAAATACCGGCGGCTCGCAATTTTTCTGACAGATCGAATATCAGATCGGGATTCGATACATCCGCAAGTTCGGCGGTTTGGTAATACGGCTGGAAGGCCGCGAGAATATCGTCGGGCTCGTTGAAAAAATCGAGTACAAAGGTGCCGCTCTCGGCCTTGCCGGGATAGGTGCGATTGAGGCGCGACAAGGTCTGCACGCATTCGACGCCGGCAAGTTTTTTATCGACATACATCGCGCACAGTTTGGGCTGGTCGAACCCGGTCTGGAATTTATTGGCGACGATCATCACCTGATAATCGTCGGTATCGAAGGCCTTGCGCATATCGCGGCCTTTGAGATTCGGATTCATGTTGGTTTCGGTAAATTTCTCGCCGAGCAGACCGACGCTGTTCGGGTCTTTGTCGGTGAATTCGACTTCGCCCGAAAACGCCACCATTGCATGGATCTTGTCGTAGTTTTTGCTGGCGATGTATTTATCGACGCCGAGCTTGTAGCGCACGGCCTCCTTGCGCGAACTCGTCACCACCATCGCCTTGGCCTGACCGCCGAGCAAACCCATCACATGCGCGCGGAAATGCTCCACGACAACCTGCACCTTCTGCGCGATGTTGTAATCGTGCAGACGCACCCATTGATTGAGTTTCACCTTCGCGCGCTTGCTCTCGACCTCCTGATCCGATGCCTGCATTTTCAGCGCAAGGTTGTATGCCACTTTGTAACTGGTGTAATTCTTCAGTACATCGAGAATGAAACCCTCCTCGATGGCCTGGCGCATGCTGTAGACGTGATACGCCTCGGGCTTGTTGGTTTTCGACGGCGCCTCATCGGGATTCGGCAAACACCCGAACAATTCGAGCGTCTTGGTTTTTGGTGTCGCGGTGAACGCGAAATAACTCAGATTTTTTGAGGTGCGCCTCGCGGCGACTGCTGCATCGAGAATATCCTCAGACGATAATTCATCGTCATCGCTGACCTCATCCTTCATCAGCACTTCTTTTAATTTATTCGCGGTGGCACCGGTCTGCGAAGAATGCGCCTCGTCGGCGACAATCGCGTAATGCCGATCTTTTAAAACGGCGCTTTTCTCGATGGCATCGAGCACGAACGGGAATGTCTGAATCGTGACAATAATAATCGGCTGCGAATGTTCGAGCGCACTCGCGAGCTTTTCCGATTTCGAGCCGTCGCCTTCCTTGTTGTTGATGCGCCCAACCACGCCATCGACATGCTCGAACTGATAAATCGTGTCCTGTAGCTGCGCATCGAGCACGGTGCGATCAGTGACGATAATTACCGAGTCGAATTCCTTGTTGCCATTCTGGTCGTACAGCGCCGACAACTGATGCGCGAGCCATGCGATCGAATTCGATTTACCCGAGCCCGCGCTGTGTTGAATCAGGTACTTATTGCCCGGCCCTTCGCTGCGCGGATTGTCACTTGTGACGATCGCCTGGTCCGCC
>CBFHCK010000400.1:0-2317 GCA_965653955.1 uncultured Spongiibacteraceae bacterium | reverse complement strand
ATTTAAAAACGCGCGTGCTGCATTGGCAGCAAAAAATCGCGCGCTGAAAACGGAGCTACCGCTATGACGACTACGCACACTTTTAATCAGCATGACAACGTCGACCGCGCGGAAATCGCAAAATTTGAACAACTCGCGCATCGCTGGTGGGATCGCAACAGCGAATTCAAAGCACTGCACGATATCAATCCGCTTCGTGCGAACTACATCGATGAGCGCTCGCCGGTGGCCGGAAAGCAATTGCTCGATGTCGGCTGCGGCGGCGGCATTCTCGCCGAAGCGATGGCGATCCGCGGTGCAACCGTCACTGGTATCGACATGGGCGAAGCACCGCTCGCGGTGGCGCGCCTGCATCAACTTGAATCGGGTGTAAACGTCAATTACCGCCACATCACTGCCGAAGCGCTCGCTGCCGAACAACCCGCGCAATACGACATCGTCACCTGCATGGAGATGCTCGAACACGTGCCCGATCCGCAATCGATCATCAGCGCGTGTGCAACTTTGTGCAAACCCGGCGGCTCGCTGTATTTCTCGACGCTGAATCGCAATCCAAAATCGTATTTGTTCGCGATCATCGGCGCCGAATACGTACTGAATCTTTTGCCAAAAGGTACGCACGATTACGCAAAGTTCATTCGCCCGTCCGAGCTGGCCGAATGGTTGCGAAACGCAAATCTCGAATTGCTCGATATATCCGGCATGCAATACAACCCGCTGACCAAAACCTATCGCCTGCACGCGCGCGACATCAGCGTGAATTATCTATTGCACGCGAAAAAACCAGGCTGATTTTCGATGTTAGAATCCGCTCCATTAAAAGCCGTGCTGTTCGACCTCGACGGCACACTGATCGACACCGCACCGGATTTTCACGCACTGATTGCGCAAATGCTGATCACGCATAATTGCCCGCCGATCAGCTATGAAGAATTTCGCCGCTGCGTATCCGATGGTGCGCGCGGCATGATCAAGACAGCATTTAAATGCGCCGAGGATGATCCACGTTTCGAATCATTGCGGCAGGAGTTGTTGGCGCTATACACCGATCATATCGCCGATCACTCGCAGCTGTTTCCCGGCATCGAATCACTGCTGAAACACATCGAAAACGAAAACATGCAGTGGGGCATCGTCACCAATAAACCGTGCGCGTTCGCGGAACCGTTACTCACAGCATTGAATCTTGCCGAGCGATGCGCCGTGCTCGTGTGCCCCGATCATGTGCGCGATCGCAAACCCCATCCGGAAGCGCTGTATCTTGCGTGCGAGAAAATCGGTGCGGGAGTGAATGAAACAATTTACGTCGGCGATCATCGCCGCGATATTGAATCGGCGCGCAATGCACAGATGCCATCGATTGCCTGCACCTATGGTTACGTGCACAGCGATGATACCTGCGAAACGTGGGGCGCCGATTTCATCGTGCATCGCGCAGATCAGATTATTCCGATTTTGCAGAACTGGATTTATTGATGATTTCTCGAATTCCCGAGCACTACGCACCTGCCGCCGACTTGCTGCGCGATCGCATTATTCTCGTCACTGGTGCGGGCGACGGCATTGGCCGCGCAGCGGCGATCAGCTTCGCAAAGCATGGCGCCACAGTCATTCTGTTAGGTAAAACCATCGCCAAGCTCGAAGCGGTTTACGATGAAATTGAAAACACTGTAACGGCACATGGAGAGAAGTGTTCGCAGCCAGCAATTTATCCGCTGAAGCTAGGCGGCGCGACCATGCAAGATTACGAAACCATGCACGATGCGCTCGACAAGGAGTTCGGCCGACTCGATGGCTTACTGCATAACGCAAGCATTCTCGGTCAACGCAAAAGCATTCTCGATACGAGTCTTTCCGATTGGAATGATGTGTTGAACGTCAATCTCACTTCGCAATTCATGTTGACGAAAGCACTAATACCACTGCTGCAGAAAAGCGACGACGCATCGCTGCTGCTCACATCCTCCGGTGTCGGTCGCAAAGGCCGCGCATTTTGGGGAGCCTACGCCGTTTCGAAATTCGGCACCGAAGCGCTTTCGCAAATCCTCGCCGACGAACTCGACACGACGTCGAATATTCGCGTGAATTGTATTAATCCTGGCGCGACGAATACCGCAATGCGCCGCATGGCCTACCCCGCTGAATTACCATCGGTAAATCCGCTACCGGAACAAATCATGGCGGCTTATTTGTATTTGATCGGCGAAGACAGCAAAGGAGTGACTGGACAGAGTTTTGATGCCCAGACAAAATAACTCCGTTGACGAGGTACAAACGAAAAACCCGCATTTCTGCGGGTTTTTTAACTTTCTTGGAC
>CBFHCK010000399.1:0-2322 GCA_965653955.1 uncultured Spongiibacteraceae bacterium | reverse complement strand
GAACTCGATCGATATCGTGCAGCCGGCCGCCTTCAAATACCAAAACGTGGTAATAGCCCTGCTCGGGGCCATAAACCCACTGCTCGATCTTATATTCACGATTGCCTCGAAATCCCGGCGGTGCGCCGCGCAAGGTGTAACCAATAAGCTCTTCGCTGACCGGGTCGCCGCATTTTTCGCGGACCTGGATGGCGAGTTCGCCATCGCTGATCAGCTTGGTGCCGCAGCGCATCGAATCGGCTGCGGTGAGCGACGTCGCCATCAAGCTATTTAACATCACGTACCAGGCAGAGCGAAAAGGGTTAAGCATTCGGTTACGCATGGCGCCCTCGGCGGTTACGGTCGTTTAAGGATAGCTGCGGATAGCGTAAGACTGGATAGATGGCACTAAGGTCATCACTGGGTCCGCACATTTTCAGAGGCGCCTCATTAAGGATGATGAATGGGATGTGACAGGCGACCGGCGGTCAAGCGACCCCCAATCGGCTGGATATACTTGCCGCACCCCGGATGAACTGCAGCTGAAAATGGAGATGGACGTGACCGAATTAATGGCCGAGGGAGTGCTTGCTGCACTAATTGCTTTGATCGGATATCTGCTCTATCGGTTTTCCGGCGCGGCCAAAGCCAAAATGGCCGGCCTGAAAGTCGGAATCGATGATCCATCGCTGTTTGATCTGGCGCCGGTAGCGCTGTTCAAAATCAGTCTGGATTCAAAAATTCTCGCTGCTAATGCGGAATTGCAGCGGCTGCTTGGTCTGAATGGCTCGTCGTTGGTGTCGCAATCTTTCAGCGAATTGATTTTTCCGGAAGATGTCTCTCGTGTCGAAGTCGTGTTACGCGATTTGTCCTCCAACCATGGCGACCGCGGCTGCTGTGATTGCCGAGTTCTGCATGCGGGCGGTTATCTGCTCTGGGCGCGGCTGTCGTTGCGCTCGGTTCGGAATGTATCGAATCAGGTTGACTACTTAACGGCGGCGTTGATCGATATCGGCGATCATCAGCGTGCGCAACAGATCGCCCGGCTTGAAGAACAGAAGTTAACCGACATCGTCGATCAGGTTCCGGTCATCGTTTGGATGCACTCGCCGGCGAAGCATCTGTTATTCATCAACGACGCCTATGAAGCAATTACCGGCCGCTCCAAGGAAAGCGTTTATGCGAATCCGGCGAGCTATCTCGAATTGGTACACCCCGAGGACCTGCCGCGCCTGCTGCGCTTTCGCGCGCAGGACAATCGCGATCGTCAATACGAATTGAACTATCGCCTGCTGCGTGATGACGGCGAAATTCGCTATGTACGCGAAATGTGCAAAGGCATTCACGACGAGTACGGGAATCTTTTGCATTACATCGCCAGCGTCATGGATATCAGCAGCGAGATGGTAGTGCGGGATGAACTACACGAGCTGAATAGCCGGCTGCGGGAAGCGAATCTGCGCCTTCAGGAAAGCGCGAAAATGGACAACCTTACGCGCTGTTTAAATCGTGGCGCTTTGCTCGACGAAGCGGAAAAATCATTGCAGTTGGAGCAGCGTTACGGCCGCACCAGCACGCTGGTGTTTTTCGATATGAATAACTTCAAGGAAGTGAACGATAACTTTGGACACCATGTGGGTGATCGCGCGCTGATTGCTTTCGCGGAACAGGTAAAGGCGCGGTTGCGCACGACTGACGAGCTTGGCCGTTACGGTGGCGATGAGTTCATCGCACTGCTGCGCGAAACAGATAGCGATCAAGCACGATTACTACTGGCGACATTGCCGCCCGTCGTTATCGATAACGAGGATGGCAGCAGTATTATTTTGCGTTACTCGGCGGGAGTCGCATGCAGCGACGAGCCCGGTATAACGACAATCGACGACTGGCTGCGGCTCGCTGATACGCACATGTATCAGCACAAGCTGAATTTTCACGGCGCGCGTTCATCGTGATATCGAAAATGCGGGCAATAAAAAAAGGGGCTTAAAGCCCCTTTTTTTATTTTGCGTACAGATTACTGAGCTGGCGCTTCGGCCGGAGCAGTAGTTTCTGCCGGAGCGGTGGTCTCGGCAGGAGCTGCGGCATCAGCTGCCGGAGCGGTGTTTTCAGCCGGTACTTCTGCAGCAGGAGCCGGAGCTTCTACAGCCGGAGCAGTCTCCACCGGAGCCGGTGCTTCTTCTTTTTTGCCGCAGGCAACGAGACCCATGCTCAGAACCAGCGCAGACATGACCAGGTAGCTTTTCTTCATGATGCTCTCCGAAATAGTTATGACGTGAAACGAATGTTAAAGCGCGCGGCCAGTCTACTGATGCAAAGAGGCGGGTGCAAGGGGCGCCTTCT
>CBFHCK010000398.1:0-2324 GCA_965653955.1 uncultured Spongiibacteraceae bacterium | reverse complement strand
GGAAGGGTTTGCGAAGGACGGCAGCCATTGGGTCGCGTTCAACTACAAACCGTTTCCATCGACGTTCTGGCCGACCAATGGCTCGACCGACGATGTGATGATTCGGCTCGCGCCGCCGTATCGAACCAACGCAAAAGGCGACTATTCGCGCGCCGTATACAGCGCCAACCTGGCGATCGTCGAAGCCGGTATTAAAGGACTCGCCAGTATCGATACCGTGCCGATCGACGAGCGCGAAGTCGGTCAGGATCTCGATGGCGACGGTCAGCTCGCGATCGCCCGTCGCATCGCCCGCGTCAGCGGTTATGTCGGCGCGGCGCAACCGTACTTCTTCGATCGCCATCTCTATCCGCAAGGCACTGAATTTCTGCACACCGTGCGCTATCTCGGCATCGGTCGCGAGGGCGATATCGGCGTGTCGCGGCGGATGAAGGAGGTGCGCTACATGCTGAAGGCGCAGGCGATGCCGAAGTACGCGCTGGCGGAGCTTTATCGCGAGGAAGGGTATGAGAAGGATGCGGGTTATCTGCCGGGTTACACGCGCCTCGGCGATCGGGGGCTCGACAACGGTATGGGTTGGGCGGTGCAGGGCTTCATCGAGGATCGCCACGGGCGGCTGCGCGCCAATACCTATGAAGAAAATCTGTTCTGCATGGGCTGTCACGGGTCGATCGGTTCCACCATCGATAAGACGTTCAGCTTCGCTCGCAAAGTCGATGGCGGTGCCGGCTGGGGCTACATCAATCTGAAAGGAATGTCCGATGCGCCCACGGTCGGCGAGCAACACGGCGAAATTGCCACGTATCTGCAACGCGCCGGTGGCGGCAGTGAATTTCGCAATAACCCGGAGATGATGGCGCGCTGGTTTCACGCCGACGGCACGCTCAATACTGCGGCGCTTGCCGGCAAGGATGTGTACGCGCTGATCGTGCCATCGGTCGAACGCGCACTACAGCTGAACAAGGCCTATCGCGTCATCGTCGAGGATCAGGATTTTATCTACGGGCGCGACGCCAACGTATTGCCCCCTACGAACGTCTACGACCATATCGACAACGCGCTCACGCCGACGCTGCCGGAACAGTTTCAATACGTCTGGGATATTCGGCTCGATTGGTCGTTCGCGCCGATGGCCGTCAAATGATTGTCGGCGCGATTGGTTGCTCGCAAAACTTTCGCTGCGCTGTCATATGGTTGTCACCGCTTTTTCACCATTACTCTGAATAATTTCGCTCGACACGGAAGCGTTGCGATCGGCAGGAATGCGCTGGTCGCGATCGCTCACGGATGAACGAACGCAACGATTAACGCTGTTACCCCGAAGAATGCCTTGGAGATGATGATGAAAAAACGCCTTGCTTTGAGCGTTGCAGTGGCATTAGCCGCCTGCGCGACCCCAACCCTAGCCGGTACCGATATTTTCTTTAATCCACTCACGCAATCGAGTGCAGTGGCGACACCGAATCACATTAATGAACTGACTCAGCCGTGGGTCGCTCCCGCCGGCATCACTCAGAAGCAGCTGACCAGTATGAAGGAGATCGAAGCGAAAATCGGCCAATCCGTCGTGCGGGTACCGGGTCTGGGTGCCGGCGCCACGATGTGGGACATGGTGGCATTCGACCCCACCGGCAAATACATCTTCATTCCGCATGAAACCCAGTTTGGCGCCGGCCTCAGCCGTTACGACATCGCCAACGACACCACCACCGTACTGTTTCATGGCGATAACAAAGGCGCCACCGGTGACTGGAGCAATGATTTCGGCGCCTTCGACCCGGCGGTATTCACGCCGAACAATACCGTTGTCGTCGCCGAGGAATGGGCCGGGCAGGGTCGGATGATCGAGGTGTTGAATCCGATGGCAAATCCCGCCGACATCAAAATCCGCGAACTCCAGAGCATCGCTAACGTTGCACACGAAGGGATCAAGTTCAGCCACGACAATAAGACGATCTATTACGTCGACGAATACAACTCGGGCTCGATCTACAAGTTCGTGATGAACAAGACGGGCGACTACGCCGGTAAAGGTCAGACCTTTGTGCTGAAAGTGGCTGCATTCAACGGCGATCCCGTCGCCAACTACAACGCCCCGGCCAACGTCGACAAGGCGCGCACCGGCTACGCCACATGGGTGCCGCTGACCGATAAGAATGGCAATAAAATCACTGCGCACGATCCGTTCGACAACGCCACGTTAGGCGGGCGTATGGCCGCTGATGATGCCGGCGGCACGCCGTATGGCCGCCCGGAAGATATGGAAATCTCACGCTTGGCGAGCCGCAACCCGGTCATCTATTTCACCGCCACATCGGAGCAGT
>CBFHCK010000397.1:0-2329 GCA_965653955.1 uncultured Spongiibacteraceae bacterium | reverse complement strand
ACAATATCGACTGTATTCGCGCCGGCGAGATTCTCGGCTCTGATGCACTGACAGTGTGGATCGGTGACGGCGCGAATTTCCCGGGCCAACAAAATTTCGCACGCGCCTACGAGCGTTATCTCGAATCGGCTGCTGCGATTTATAAGGCGTTGCCCGATAACTGGAAAATGCTGCTCGAACATAAATTTTACGAGCCGGCGTTTTATGCAACTGTAATTCAGGATTGGGGCAGCTCGCTGCTCGCCGCGCAAACGCTCGGCCCGAAAGCCTTCTGCCTGGTTGACCTCGGTCATCATGCGCCGAACGTGAATATTGAAATGATCGTTGCGCGACTGATCCATGCGCAGAAACTCGGCGGCTTCCATTTTAATGATTCGAAATACGGTGACGACGATCTCGATACCGGCTCAATCGATCCGTTCCGGCTGTTTTTGATATTTAACGAACTGGTCGATGCCGAATGGCGTAAAGCGCCGACGGTTGAGCCGGCCCATATGCTCGATCAATCGCATAACGTAACCGATCCGATCGAAAGCCTGATCACCAGTGCCATCGAAATTCAGCGCGCTTATGCCCAGGCATTGATTGTCGATCGAGATGCGCTGGCTGCGTACCAAGACAGCACCGATGTGCTGATGTCGGCACAAACCCTGAAAAAGGCGTTTATCACCGATGTGAGTCCAATTTTGGCGAAAGCGCGTTTGCAGAAGGGCGCAGCGATCGATCCAATTGCTACTTATCGGGCTAGCGGTTATCGCGCCGCCTGCGCCGAAGCACGCCCGGCGAAGGGTGGTTCGAGCAGCGGTATCGTTTGATTCCGTAGAAAAGAAGTGAGCAAAAAAAGGCTGGATTCAGCCTTTTAATGTCGGCGGTAAACGTTTACATTGACGACATTCGTGACGGTGTTTGTTTTCGGGCCATTAGTGCCTCACGTCACACCAGTTTTGTAGCGAGACTCCTCTGCGCTGCACCCAAAGGACGGTCATTTGACCGTCCTTTTTTTTCGCCTCGTAAACGTTTACATCGTTTAATCAACACAGAACAAAATCGCGTCGGCACAGCCAAGCAATCGATTCTAGAAGAAGAATAGGGGGGCGATCGGGTAGTTCGAGGGTGAGTGCGAGACACGAAATGCGTCTCGCCAAGCATTTGTCGATGTTTATCGATAATCAGTGTTGACGAGTGACCGCTGCCGCACCAACCAACCCCGGATTTTCCTCGGTAATCACATACACTGGAATTTTTTCGAGAATTGCCCGCATCGTCGCGCTGTTTTCGAAGCGCTCGCGGAATTTGCTGGCACGCAGGAAGGGAATGAAACGTTGCACAATGCCACCAGCGATATAGACGCCGCCGAGCGCCAAAGTCCCCAGCGCTTGATCGCGAGCGGCGGTGCCCAGCAATTCGCAAAATAGATTCAGCGCCTCGGAACAGATCGGATCGCTACCATCAACACCACGTACTTGCACATCGGCTGCAGTTATTGCTTCGAGTGCGGCCAGATCATTCTGGGCTTTAAGCGCATACAAACCGCGATGCAATGTTTTTAAGCCGGGTCCCGATAAAAATTGTTCGCAGGTAATCTGCAGGTTTTGCCGTAACGCCCAGGCGAATAAATCGATTTCGAGTTGCGTGCTGGGGGCCACGGAAATATGGCCGCCTTCGGTGGGAATCGCGATGAATTCGCTGCCGTGTTGGATGACATGGGTTGCGCCGTAGCCGGTACCCGGGCCTAGAGCGACCTTCGGTTGGCCGGCTTGAATTTCGCCGCCGCCGATCTTCCGCAATTGCTCTTGACGCAGATGCGGCAGCGATAATCCGACTGCTTCAAAATCATTGATGATCTGCAGGCGCTGCAAACCGAGTTCCGCACGGGTCGCCTCGATCGAAAATTTCCATGGTGCATTCGTAAACTGAACCCAATCGCCACCGACTGGACCGGCAATGGCGAGGCTCGCGCTATGGACGTTTGCGTTGTGCTGTTGCAGATAATTTTCCGCTGCCGCAGTGAGTGTTGGAAATTGGCTGACGGCATAGGTATGGATCGATTCGCGAATCAGCTCGCCGTCGCGCGCGAGCGCCAAACGGCAGTTCGTTCCGCCGATATCGCCTACTAATGCGTGAGTAGTGTCCATCAGAAACTCCAGATGCTCGCGCCATCTTCCGCACCGCCTGCTGCAGCGCGGAACGGGGCAAACAATTCGCGCCCGAATCCACTTTGATAATCTTCGAGATCGCTGCTGGCCACTTCGCGTCGCGCGAACTCGTCATCGTCGATCAACACTGACAACGTGCCATTTGTTGCGTCCAGGCGCAATACATCGCCATT
>CBFHCK010000396.1:0-2341 GCA_965653955.1 uncultured Spongiibacteraceae bacterium | reverse complement strand
GTGCTCGATTTGACCGACAACGAAATGGCGAAGCTGCACATCCGCCATATGGTCGGCGGCCACGCGCCGGCATGTGTCGCGGATGAAGTGCTGTATCGGTTCGAATTCCCCGAGCGCCCGGGCGCGTTGCTGAATTTCCTCACGCAACTCGGCGCTCGCTGGAATATCTCGATGTTCCATTACCGAAATCACGGCGCGGCGTATGGGCGGGTGTTGGTGGGAATGCAGGTGCCGGCAACCGAGCGCAAGGCGTTGCAACAGTTCCTGCAGGGGCTGGTCGGGTATCCGTACGAAGACGAAACCGATAATCCGGCGTATCAGTTGTTTCTCGGTCGGCGGGATTAGGTGGCTTCGATCAAGCGGGCTGCGCGAAAAGGCGGCCCACATTCAGCTTCGAACCTTTCAGCCCTCCACGGGTTCTGTGATCCCCATCGCACGCGCAAAAGTATTTTTATCTCAGATTCGCGATCTCACCTGGCGGGACTGCAATTCGACTTCTAGGCTCACCTCGCCGAACAATTTTGGTCGCCGGTTAACCAAAGCCGACACCTAGTTTTCCTTTGAGGTTGCCCGTCATGTTTGCCAAGTCTTCGAAACCCGATACCGTCACGCTGACCGTTGTGATGTTTGCGCTCGGCACGCTGCTGACCGCTACTTTGAACGTGATGCTGGGTTAAATCACCGGCTTGCCGGAATCGCTTCCCAATCGGTGATGACACCCGCGAGTGGAATATCCCACGGCTCGCACGGCAATTCCTCAACCTCCTGACAGTGATGCGCGAGTCCGATCAGTAACGGTTTGCGATTCGCTGTGAGTCGCGCGAACGTGCGATCGTAAAAACCTCCGCCCATTCCCAGACGACCGCCGTGTCGATCGAAGCCGACCAACGGCAGACAAATTACATCCAAATCGCCAATAGCTACTGCGACCCGCTGTACCGGCTCCGGAATGCCGAAGCGATTGCGTCGCATCGCGGTGTTCTTTTTGTATTCGACAAACTGCATTCGAAATCCCGATCGCAAACGCGGCAAAAAGACCTTTTTGTTTTTGCGTAACGCGTAATGCATCAGCGGGCGCGGATCAATCTCGCCATCGGCCGGCCAGTACAGCGCGATATGTTGCGCGCGAATGAACCACGGCTGGCGCGCCGCGATGATGGCCAGACGCAACGCCGCCCGGCGCTGTGCGGTCGACGATAAAGCACGTCGACGCGCGCGTAATTCGCGGCGCAGAGAGAGTTTGGCAGATGTGATTGTCGAGCTAGGAATTTGGAGAAGCCCCGAGATACCGCTGGCGGCGTGGCCCTTGAACCCAGAGGTTCAAGGTGGCGGCTACTGTGATGTTTCAGGCTTTCCGTCGGGCGGACATGCACACCAACACCAACGAGGAGCCCCCAGTTTGTTGCTTATCGGCTCAGGGGTCTTAGCCACCTGGCGCATACCTCAGGAAGCTGGATTATACCCGCAGCCTTCCGCGATCAGCCAATTTCCAATTGTCGAAAACGCTGCAATGCGTCATCAATTTTTTCGCCGAGCTTCTTTAATTGCTCGATCTCAACCGCTGGCGCTTCGACTACAGCCGGCTCTTTATTGAGCAATTCATACGCGGTATTCAGCGCGACCATCATCGCGATGCGTTCGAGCCCGATCACTTTGCCGCTGTCGCGCACCTTGCGCATCTGCTTGTCGAGATGACGCGCGGCATCGATCAGGCCCTTCTCCTGCTCGGGCGGGCACGCGACCTGATAGTCCTTATCGAGAATCTTTACGGTGACGGTATTAGCGCTCATCGGTGGCCCCTTCAGGTTTCCTGCTCAAGCGCTTTCAGGCGGATGATCATTGCTTCGACTTTGCTGCGTGCGATTTCGGTTTTCTGAATAAGTTGCTCGCGCTCCTGCTGCCAACTCTGCGCGGTATTTTTTAATACACGATTTTCGCGATCGAGCTGTTCGCACAGCTGGATAAGATCGTTGATCTTACGCTCCAACAATTTGAGTTGTTGAGATTCCATGGCGATCCGAGGGGGAAGTTGGCGAGATGGGCCTACTATAGATGTCGCCCGAAACTCGGTCAACGCAACAAAATCGGCGAAATTTCAATGATCTGTTGCCATTAGTTGAACACGTGCGCAGATTCGCCCGCGTCGCGTTTTGATTCGATCGGCGCTACCATGGGCCGCCCAGCGGAGAACCACTCTGTATGCCAGCTACTGATCCTCTCGATTTCGCGCAGTTCAGCGAATTGCTGCACGACCTCGGCGCACTGCAAGGCGCCGCCGAACTGCACGGCTTTCTCGTCGGCCAGCTCGCTGCCGGCAAACGTCTGAGCCGCAGCGAGTGGC
>CBFHCK010000395.1:0-2350 GCA_965653955.1 uncultured Spongiibacteraceae bacterium | reverse complement strand
TTCACTGTGACGTGCAATTGCATCAAGCAGATTATTCTCAACTGCATTAACTGCACGCGTAATGGCACTTTCGAAGCCTGTTATAGAACTATTACCGTGACTCTTTACAACAACTCCGCGCAAGCCGAGCAGGCAGGCACCGTTATATTGTTGCGGATCAAGCTCGCGATAAAGTGCGCGTAAAACCGGTAGCGCAAATATCGCTGCGATACGGGTGAAGATAGTGCGGCTGAAATGCTGCTTTAGTTTTTTCGCAATCAGACTCGCGGCGCCTTCGCATACTTTCAATGCGATATTGCCAGCAAAGCCGTCGCAAACCACCACATCCGCGGTACCGCGAAACAAGGTATCGCCTTCGACGAAACCGCAATAATTGATGTGTGCATCGCGCGACAACAGCTCCGCCGCCGCTTTCACCAAATCATTACCTTTATTACTTTCGACGCCGATATTCAGCAATGCCACACGCGGCTTGTTAACGCCCTCAACCGCGACCAGTGCACTTCCCATTCGAGCAAATTGCTGTAATTGATTCGCATCGCAATCGACGTTGGCGCCGAGATCGAGCAATAAACATTGACCGCTCCGTGTAGGCACAGAAGCAGCAATCGCGGGACGGTCGATACCTGGAAGCGTTTTAAGTACGAGCAGCCCCATCGCCATTAACGCGCCGGTGTTGCCCGCACTAACCACAGCATCGACTTGCTGCTCGGCCAACAAATCGAGCGCGATACGCATCGATGATTGATGTTTTTGGCGCATCGCCCGCGCTGGACGATCGTTCATTTCGACGATTTGTTTCGCGTCGACAATGCTCAAACGATCGGGCAGCAACGGCAATTCGGCACGAATCCGATCGGCGTCGCCAACCAGAACAATATGCAGATGAGAAAAGTGTTTGAGGCTATTTACAGCGGCGGGAAGCGAAGAGCGGAGACCGTAGTCTCCGCCCATGACATCGAATGCAATGCGAAGTGGTTTCGCCAACAGCGCTTATTCGTCGTCGCCGGTCTGAATTACTTTCTTACCGCGGTAAAAACCATCGGCGGTCACGTGATGGCGACGATGAGTTTCGCCGCTGGTGGCATCGACGGACAATGTCGGGCCAGTCAATGCATCGTGCGCGCGACGCATATCGCGACGTGAGCGGGATTTACGGTTCTGTTGTACGGCCATGGAGGCATTCCTCGTTAAACACTAATTGCTAGAACATTCACTACTTGCCGGACTTTAACTGTTCCAGCACTTTGAACGGATTCGGTTTTTCCTTGCTCGCAACCGGCGCTTCTGGTTCCGCCGGCGTGTAACTCATCGAGCACTCACCAATGTCGTGATAACTGGCGTAGGGAACACAAAGAATGAGTTCGTCTTCGATCAGATCCCTAACATCCTGCAAGCCTTCGCCGACGATGTATGGTTCGACATCTTTCGGCAAACGTACCGCTTCGTCATCCGACCATACCGCCGCTACGGCGAAACGCGAATCGACTGGCAGCGCCATCGGCTTCATGCAACGCTGACACTGCACCTGCAGCTGTGCCACAACTTCACCATCGATGCGCCTGATGCCCTGTTCATCGCGGTAGAAGTGCAAATCGATATCGACGTCGCCATCGCTCGACACTAACATGTCGGCCACGCGCGAGAACTTGGACAGCGGTTCCCGCGCCGAAAGCGTCGTATCGACCGCGATCAACCTGCGAACATCGACCTGTTTGGGCAGGGGGGTGCTTGACATAGGCGCGCAATCATAGGGCGGACCTCCGCGCCTGTCAAAATTATTTCGCGGCGCGCGAACACTGATTTTTCAAGCCTTTTCCCATCACGTAACCGCGATATCTTCTCAATCATGCCGCAACTCGTTCTCGCTTCCAGCTCGATTTATCGGCGCGCGCTACTCGATAAGCTTGGCTTGCCGTTCATCGCAGAAAGCTCCTCGATCGACGAAACGCCACTGCCCGATGAATCGGCCGATACGTTAGTGCAACGCCTAGCTTTAGCAAAGGCGACTGCATTGGCGGCCAAATATCCCTCTCACCTGATTATCGGCAGCGACCAAGTTGCCACGCTCGACGGCAAAATTCTGGGCAAACCCGGCAACCTGACGAACGCACTGGAACAATTACGCGCCTGCAACGGCCGACGCGTCACTTTTCTCACCGGACTCACGCTACTCGATAGTCGCAGAGGGCTTTCGACAACCGTGATCGAACCCTTCAGCGTTTGCTTTCGGCGATTAAGCGACCATCAGATCGAACGTTATCTGGAACGTGAACAGCCTTTCGACTGCGCCGGTAGCTTCAAAGCGGAAGGACTCGGGATCGCATTATTCGAGAGCATGCATGGCGAC
>CBFHCK010000394.1:0-2365 GCA_965653955.1 uncultured Spongiibacteraceae bacterium | reverse complement strand
GTCAGAGCCCATGGGACTGAGGAAGCCTGGCGCAAGGCGGTCGATACCTACGCCAAACACAAAGTCATTCGCAAAAACACCAAGCTTTATAAGCAACTGCTCGCCAGTAAGCCCGCGAAAGGCGAGAAGTAAATCGGTTGATAAACGCTCAAATAAAAAACGCCGCGTGATAGCGGCGTTTTTTTTGGTGTGCGCTTTTTTTATTCAGGGTGATAGGGGGCTTATTTCTTATACGCAGCAGCAGCTTTGGTGATGGCTGCGCGCGCCGCATCGGCACCTTCCCAGTTATCCACCTTCACCCATTTGCCCGGCTCGAGATCTTTATAGTTCTCGAAGAAATGCTGGATTTGTTTCAACAGCAATTCGGGCAGGTCGGTGTATTCCTTCACGTTTTTGTACAGCGCGGTCAATTTGTCGTGCGGTACCGCGATCACTTTCGCGTCCTGACCGGCTTCGTCGCTCATGTTCAATACGCCAACCGGGCGCGCGCGAATCACCGAGCCAGGCACCACCGGATAAGGCGTAACAACCAGCACATCGAGCGGATCGCCGTCGTCGCCGAGCGTTTGCGGGATGAAGCCGTAGTTGGCCGGATAGAACATCGGCGTAGCCATGAAACGATCGACAAATACCGCATCCGCGTCTTTATCGATTTCGTATTTGATCGGCGTGCTGTTCGCAGGAATTTCGATCGCGACATAAATGTCGTTCGGAAGGTCCTTGCCGGCTGGAATTTTGTCGAAGCTCATAAGATCTGCCTTTGATTGCTGGGGGTGAGTAAAACCACAGGGGTGAAAAGTGGAGGACGGCGAATTATAACGAGGTCGTATTGAAGATCGAAACGTCCATTTTGGCGACAGCCGGAATTGCTGTGCTAGTCTCAAAGGCGGATATAAACACCGAGGATGTGCCGTGAGTTTTGAGAATAACCGCCGCTTTCCGCGCACGCGTCTGCGTGCCGAAGTGAAGCTGAAACATCCGGAAGTGGGCGAACAAACCGCGCACACGCGGGATATCTCGGAAGGTGGAGCATTCGTTCTAAGCCATAATATTCGCCTGCCGAATGTGGGCGACATCATCGAAGTGCAGGTGCAGGGACTTGCCGGCGAGCAGGCACCGGTCGTGCAAATGCTGGTCGCGCGTATCGATGCCGACGGCATGGCGCTCGAATTCATCAACGCCCCGGCTTCCACCGCCGACAACTGAAATCCGGCGCGTGCCGGTGGTACCATTAACCCCGCATCCAAACATATCTTCCTGATGTATTTGGATTTCGCGGCTAAAGCCGCAGGAAACGCATCCTGCGATCGTTATCAACCCGACAATATTTATTGCCGGGTTGATATCCAGCCCGCAATTCTCACCGACCGTATTCCACAGCGCGCAGGATAGTTCGGCATGCACATTCACATTCTCGGTATCTGCGGCACCTTCATGGGCAGCCTGGCGCTAATCGCACGCCAGCTCGGTCATCAGGTGAGCGGTTCCGATACCGGCGTCTACCCGCCGATGAGTACGCAACTCGCCGCGCAGGGCATCGACCTTTGCGAAGGTTATTTGCCTGAGTATCTCGAGCCGGCTCCTGACCTCGTCATCATTGGCAATGCGCTGTCGCGCGGTAATGCCGCCGTTGAATACGTGCTCGAGCGCGGTCTGCCCTACACCTCCGGCCCGCAATGGCTGTGCGATCAGGGGCTGCAAAATCGTTGGGTTCTTGCCTGCGCCGGCACCCACGGCAAAACCACGACGAGCAGTTTGCTGACGTGGTTGCTCGAAGCGAACGGCTATAACCCCGGCTATCTGATCGGCGGCGTGCCGGAAAATTTTGATGTGTCCGCGCGTCTTACCGACAGCAATTTTTTCGTCATCGAAGCCGATGAATACGATTGCGCATTTTTCGATAAGCGTTCTAAGTTCGTGCATTACCGGCCGCGCACCGCCGTTTTGAACAACCTCGAGTTCGACCACGCCGATATTTTCCCAGACCTCGCTGCAATTCAACGCCAGTTCCATCATCTCGTGCGCACGATTCCGGCGAGCGGTCGCATTATTTATCCCGCTGCCGATCGCGCCTTGAACGAAGTGTTAGAGATGGGCTGCTGGTCCGAGCGCGCAACCACTGGCTTGGAGGTCGGCGTCGAATGGCAGGCGCGATTGTGCAGCGACGACGGCACCAGTTTCGATGTGTTGCAGCATGGCGAACTGCGTGGGCGCGTCAACTGGAATCAAACCGGTTTGCACAATGTGCAGAATGCGTTGAGCGCAATCGCGGCGGCGCATCATGTCGGCGTGCGCGCAGCCGATGTCATCGCCGCGTGCGCCGATTTCGCCGGCGTCAAACGGCGCATGGAATTAATTGCGAATA
>CBFHCK010000393.1:0-2373 GCA_965653955.1 uncultured Spongiibacteraceae bacterium | reverse complement strand
GCACGCGTCGAGCGAGGTGCGCGACCACATCCGCCGCATCACCCGGGCCCACATCGACGGGCCGCTCGTGCTGGAGGTCGTGGTCGACGGGGCCCCGGGCGCGCCGCCGATCGAGGCCGCCGCCAGCTAGCCGGACCCGACCTGCTCGGCGTTTCCAGTTGCGCCGCGCTCGGTGCGGTATTGAGTTTGTATTTCGGTTTGGCGACGTTGAGCTGGATCGTGCTGCCGTTGGGTGGCATCGCCGGTGCGGCGGTCGCGGTGCTGTTGATATTTCTGCTGGCGGGACGTCGGGCGAGTCTGCTGACGCTGATTCTGGCCGGCATTGCCGTCAACGCGGTGATGTCCTCATTTATCGCGCTTGCGCTGAATTTCTCGCCGAATCCGTTCGCACTGAGCGAGATGATGTACTGGCTGCTCGGGTCGCTCGCCAATCGCAGCGGCAATGATGTGCTGGTCGGCGTGCCGTTCATGTTGGCGGGATCGCTGCTGCTGTTGTCGTGCGGGCGCTATCTCGATGCGCTGACGCTAGGCGAAGAGACCGCGCAGTCGCTCGGCTTTCCCGCGGCGAAATTGCGTCTGCGTATTGTCGTTGGCGTCGCGCTTGCGGTCGGGGCCGCAGTCGCTGTAAGCGGCAATATCGGCTTCGTCGGTCTTGTGGTGCCGCATCTGCTGCGACCGTGGGTTGGTTACGAACCGCGCCGTCTGCTGCTATCCAGCGCGCTCGGTGGCGCGATTCTGCTGCTCGTTGCGGACATGGCGGTGCAGTGGCTATCGCCGAGTGGCGGTTTGAAACTCGGCGTCGTCACCGCATTGATCGGCGGTCCCTTCTTCCTGCACTTGATTGTTAAACAACGCGAGGTGTTGCGATGACGCTGCTCGCCGCAGAGCGCGTTTCGCTCGTGATCGAAGGCCGCGCGATTCTCGACGATATCAGCGTCGAGCTGCGTGCTGGCGAGTGTGTCGGTTTGATCGGCCCGAACGGCGCCGGCAAAACCACGTTGCTGCGTGTACTCGCGAATCTGCTCTCTCCCGAGCGCGGCATCGCGACGCTCGACGGCATCGAGCTGACACACATCGCGCCGGCGCAATTAGCCAGACGCTGTGCGTATTTAGCGCAAGGCGCACCGGCGCATTGGCCGGTTGAGGTTGAGACCGTCGTTGCGCTGGGACGGCTACCGCATCTGGCGTGGTGGCAGCGGCCGGATCACGACGACAAGCGCGCCATAGATGAAGCGTTAGAGCTGGCTGAAGTCACGCATCTACGCAAACGGCTCGTCACGACGCTGTCCGGCGGCGAGCGCATGCGCGTGTTGCTGGCGCGGATTTTTGCTTCACAACCGCAACTGATTCTCGCCGACGAACCGGTTGCCGCGCTTGATCCTTACCACCAACTGCATGTGATGGAGTTGCTGCGCGACCACGCGCACCGCATGCAGGATGGCAAGCCACATGGCGCAGTGCTGGCGGTGCTGCATGACCTCAATCTGGCTGCGCGATTTTGCGATAGGTTAGTGCTGATCGCGGACGGCCGCGTGCATTCGTCAGGTCCGGTTCGCGAAGTGCTGACACCCGATAACCTGCAACAGGTCTACGGCATCACCGCGCGCGTTCAGGATACCGGCGAGCAATTCAGTGTTATCCCGTGGCAGCGCAGCCGCTAGCGGTTGAAATATGCACATTTTCCTGTCGATAATGGGGCAGTTCTCTCTACCAGGCCGTTGAAATACATCGTCCTGATGCATTTCAACTTTCGCGGCTAGCGCCGCATTAGCGCATCCTGCGTTTCGCGATAACCCGGCGTTGCCGATTATCGCGGCCAGTTGTTGCGAGGTGCGTAGTAGAAGTACGGAGCGTCCTGTGCAGATTTTGCGCTTGAACAAAGCCGGTCAACCGGTGGATTGGCTCAGCTGGCAGGAGACTGTTTGTCTCTATTCGCGTGAGTTGATTCTGTGGACGCTCGGCGATCCGATTTTCGAAATTCATGGTGGCCGCAGCCGCTTGACCGGCGAGCGTACGATTATCGAGTTGCCAAGCATCGTCGCGTGCGGCGGCGAGCAACTCGGCCGGCAGCGCACGCGTCCCGCATTGACCAATCGCGCGTTGTTCGAGCGCGATAATTATCAATGCCTGTATTGCGGCCATTCATTTCACTATCACCAGCTGACCCGCGATCACATCCTGCCGCGTTCGCGCGGCGGCCGCGACACCTGGGAAAACTGTGTCGCCGCATGCCGGCGCTGCAATCAATTCAAAGGCAATCGCCGAATCGAAGAAAGCAGCATGGAATTACTCGCGCTGCCATTCAGGCCCAACCCCGCCGAATATCTCGCCCTGGTCAACAGCCGCCGGATACTGCCGGATCAGGCCGATTAT
>CBFHCK010000392.1:0-2374 GCA_965653955.1 uncultured Spongiibacteraceae bacterium | reverse complement strand
GCCGCGCTCCGCAACCAGACCCGAACCGTCGAGCAGGCGGTTCAGCGCCGATGCAGTGGTGTGCTCACCGCTAACACCCGCGCTTTGCAACCCTGCCACCCGCTGCGGATCGAACGAAAGATTAACGCCGGCTTCGGCGGCGAAACGGGTCAATGCAGCATCGAGCGGCCCGCTCGGAATATGCCAGGTGCGCGTGGCTTCAATGGCGCTCTGGGCGTGAACCGCCGGCGCCACCAACGCCGAGCCGATTAATAATGAACAATAAAACGCGGAACGACGGAACGCCGCTATAGCGCGACTGCGGAAAACAAAGGATGAGGTAATCGCTGAACGGATCATTTTGCTTCTCGGTGATCGCCGGTGCCGGAATGGCACCACTCCGATCACCATGACCGGCGAGATCGAAAAACCGGACACAAAAAACGCTCAGCCTTCGCGCGGCTCGACGACGATCCAGTAATCGTTCACGCGGCGCACGCGTATCGGCAACAATTCGGGCAGCGCGCGCAGCGTTGCGTCGGTGTCGTCCAACTGATAAATCCCGGAGATTTGCCATTGCGCCACCGCCGGATCACAGCGCAACACACCCGGCCGGTGACGCGATAATTCCGCAAGAAAATCGCGCAGCGCTAAGCGATCGGCATGGAGCAAGCCGCGCGACCAGTCGGCGGAATGCGCGGCGATAACGGCAGGCGAATCGATCGCCCGATCATTGAAGCGCGTCTGCTGGTGCGCTTGTAGCACCTCCACAGGTTTCCCCGTGTTTGGGGTGATTTCCACCGCACCTTCGAGTACGCCCACGCGACTGTGCTCGGCTTCATCCTTCACGATGAAGCGCGTTCCGAGTGCGCGCAATCGTCCGTGCTGCGTGCGCACCAGAAACGGACGCGGCGGCGATGTCGAATCCGGCGCGGTCTCGACGAGAATCTCGCCGCCCAGCAGAAGCAGCATGCGCTGCTGCGCATCGAAGCGCAGATCGACCGCCGTGGCGGTATTGAGATGAAGTATCGAGTTATCCGGCAGGACCACGCGTCGCCGCTTGCCGGTGGCCGTGCGCAAATCCGCCGACAACGCCCGCCAGGGTGTCGCTTCCACTGTCAGCCATGCCGCGGGCGCCGCTGCAATCAGCACGGCAAGCGACTTCAGCGCCGTCCGTCGCGACCGCGCCCTTGAGCGCGTCAATGCCGGCATACCACTGCGTGAGGGAATCGCGCTGAGATTTTCGTTTAACTGTTGTGCAAGAAGCCATGCCCGCTCGTGCTCGGCTTCGGCTGCGCGCCAGCGTTCACAGGCTGCGATGTCGGCGGCACCGACGTTGTCGGAGCCCAAGCGCACCAGCCACTCGGCGGCTTCGCGGGCAACTTGTCTGTCAACGGGAATCGAGGTCACGAGGCTAGCACGATGCATTGTTCGTACACCCGCGCCAGATGCCGCTGGACCGTGCGTACGGAAACATTCATGCGCTCAGCCACTTCTTCGTAACCAAGCCCTTCGAGTTGCACGAGAAGGAAAACTTTACGAACCGCCGCCGGCAACGAGCTCAACATCCTGTCGATCTCGTGCAACGTTTCGAGCAGCAATGCCTGATACTCAAGCGAGGGAACGCACTTCTCCGGCAATTGCGCCAAGGCTTCCAGATAAGCGCGCTCCAGCGATTGGCGCTGGAAATAATTGAATAACACATTGCGCGCAATAGTAACGAGATACGCGCGCGGCTCCCGCAGGCTGTCCATCTGCTCACGATGGCGCAGCACACGCACGAAAGTATCGTGGGCGAGATCGGCGGCCTGCTCTCCGCAACCTAATTTGCGGCGCAACCAACTCTTCAACCACACATGGTGATCGCTGTAGAGCGATTGAATGATTTGCTGGTAGTCAGCGATGGGCATGGTCGCCTCGAATCCATCGAGGCGATGCCTCAAATGCGGATGAGAATTGTTCGCATTTTATGCAAACCAGATAGAGCAATACAACTCATCCGGCGATGCCAATCATTGGAATGCATTGCTGGGTAATAACGCTTGTCGAAGTCAGTGGCGTGGATATTCATAGTCGTCGCGCGCTATCGGCGCGCTTAACTCACCGACGCCGAAGCAACCGCAACTGCAGCGCGTCGTCCGGAAAACACACAGTCAGCTACCGATAGTCCGCTGACATAAATATTCGAGCACACCCCCACGGCATTGCGGCCGGCCGCGAATAATCCCGCGATGGGAACGCCGTTGCTTCCCAGTACCGCGCCGTTGTTCTCGTCGACTTTGAGACCTCCGAGCGACAACACTGGCAGGAAGGCGAACTTCGCATCGATCGACATATTGATCGCGTGAAACGGACCCTTCCGAATCGGCACGATGTCCTCCGCCGCCTTGCCGAA
>CBFHCK010000391.1:0-2399 GCA_965653955.1 uncultured Spongiibacteraceae bacterium | reverse complement strand
CCTTTTTTCGCGCCGCAAGGTTGTCGCAATGACCTCGATTCAAGCCCCGGACACCGATGCCGGGCTAGAGCTGCATACGCCGATGATGCAGCAATTTCTCAAAATCAAAGCGCAGCATCCGCATGAATTGTTGTTCTATCGGATGGGCGATTTCTATGAATTGTTTTTCGACGATGCGAAAAAAGCGGCGGCGCTACTCGATATCACGCTGACCGCTCGCGGCAAATCCGCAGGCGAACCAATTCCCATGGCCGGCATTCCGTTTCATGCCGCCGATGGCTATCTGGCGAAGCTGGTCCGCGCCGGTCAATCCGTCGCCATTGCCGAGCAGATCGGCGATCCGGAGACCAGCAAAGGCCCAGTCGAACGCAAAGTCGTTCGCGTCGTAACGCCCGGTACCGTTAGCGACGAAGCATTTCTCGACGAGCATCGCGATAATTTGCTGGTTGCGCTGCACCGCAACGGCGACAACTTCGGCTTCGCGACGCTCGATATCGGCAGTGGCCGGTTTCTCGTTTTCGAAGTCAAAGGCATCGATGCAACGCTCGCCGAATTGCAGCGGCTCGCTCCTGCCGAACTGTTGCTGGAAGACAGCATCGATCATCCCGAAATTCTTGCGCGCAACGGCGTGCGGCGCAGGCCGATTTGGGAGTTCGAACCGGAAACTGCGCAACGCCTGCTAACCCAGCAGTTCAATACCAAGGATTTGCAGGGATTTGGCTGTGCACATCTACATATCGCCATCTCAGCAGCGGGATGCCTGTTGCAATACGCGCGCGAAACGCAGCGCACGGCGCTGCCGCATATTCGCGCGCTGATGCACGAGCGTCGCGAAGACAGCGTTGTGCTCGATGCGTCTACACGTCGGAATCTCGAACTCGATACCAATTTGAACGGCGGTGCCGAGCACACGCTGATGTGGGTGTTCGACAAAACGCGATCGGCGATGGGAAGCCGGCTGTTGCGACGCTGGTTGAATCGCCCGTTGTGCAATCGCTTGATCCTCGATCAGCGGCAGCAGGCTATCAAAGCTCTGCTCTGCGATTATCGTTTCGAAGCGGTGCGCAATGCGTTGCAACCCATCGGCGATGTCGAACGCATTCTCGCTCGCGTCGCATTGCGCTCGGCACGGCCTCGTGATCTGACGCGCCTGCAAATGGCGCTAGCAAGTCTGCCTGCGCTGCAGACGACGGCGCGGGCAGTTGAATCGCCCCTCATTGCGAAACTGGCCGAGACGATCAGCGAATTTCCTCATTTGGCGCAACTGCTCGCGCGGGCGGTGACCGAAAACCCGCCGATGGTGATTCGCGACGGCGGCGTGATCGCAACAGGCTTCGACGCCGAACTCGACGACCTGCGCAATATCAGCACCAATGCCGGCGATTACCTGGTCGATCTGGAAACACGCGAGCGCGCACGCACCGGCATCGGCACCTTGAAGGTCGGCTATAACCGTATTCACGGGTATTACATCGAAATCAGCCGCGGCCAATCCGAGCAGGCGCCCGTCGATTACATTCGGCGGCAAACGCTGAAAAACGCCGAGCGCTACATCACACCCGAGCTGAAAAGCTTTGAAGATAAAGCGCTGTCGGCGAAGAGCCGTGCGCTAGCGCGTGAAAAAGCGATCTACGAAGACTTACTTGAACAGTTGAACGCTGAATTAGTCGCATTGCAGGACAGCGCGGCGGCAATCGCCGAACTCGATGTATTGAGCACGCTCGCGGAACGCGCGGATTCGTTAAATCTTTGTCTGCCGGAATTGCTTGAGGATGAAATTCTGGAGATTCGCGAGGGTCGCCATCTCGTCGTCGAACAGGTGCTCGATACTCCTTTCATTCCAAACGATGTGCTATTCCACAGCGAGCGTCGCATGTTGATCGTCACCGGCCCGAATATGGGCGGTAAATCAACTTATATGCGCCAGACAGCCTTGATCGTTTTACTCGCGCATATCGGTAGCTATGTACCGGCGAAAAGCGCGCGTATTGGTATTGTCGATCAGATTTTCACGCGCATTGGCTCGTCGGACGATCTCGCCGGCGGCCGTTCGACGTTCATGGTGGAAATGACCGAGACCGCGAATATTCTGCATAACGCAACCGCGCGCAGCCTCGTGTTGATGGACGAAATCGGACGCGGCACATCGACCTTCGACGGGCTTTCGCTGGCCTGGGCCGCAGCGGTGTATCTCACCAGCAAATTGCGGGCGTTCACATTATTCGCAACGCATTATTTCGAATTGACGCAGTTACCCGAGCAATTCCCGCAGGCAGTCAATGTGCATCTCGATGCGACCGAATACAACGATCACATCGTATTTTTACATACGATTCAGGAGGGACCTGCCAATCGCAGCTACGGTTTACAGGTGGCCAAGCTGGCCGGCATCCCGGGAC
>CBFHCK010000390.1:0-2401 GCA_965653955.1 uncultured Spongiibacteraceae bacterium | reverse complement strand
CTTGGCAAAATGGCCGCTCAACTTTTTCGAAGGGTTTGTCATGCTGCAAGCCATTGCTGCAATCAGCGTAGGTGCTTCGCTTGGAGCCGTATTGCGCTGGCTACTCAGTATTAGCCTGAATACCGCGCTACCCTCACTTCAGGCAGGCACGCTGCTGGCGAACTTGATAGGGGGGTATCTGATTGGCGCCGCTGCGAGTTATTTCGGCAGCCATCCATCACTCGCGCCTGAGTGGCGTCTCTTTGTGATAACGGGATTCCTCGGCGGCCTGACAACGTTCTCAACATTTTCTGGCGAGGTCGTTGCGTTATTGCAGGAAGGCAAGGTAACGCTCGCCTGCGGAACAATTGCGCTGCACGTAATTGGTTCTTTAGCACTGACGCTGCTCGGCATTTTCACGGTGACGGCGTTGCGCGGTCACTGACGCAAATATCAACGCCGAATGCCGCGTTTATCCCCGTAGAACTTCTGTATTTCAATTAAATCGAGCGCGTAATCGCCGGTCGCTTGAAACAACGGGCCAAATCCCAACTCTTTGCGCGATGCATCGAGAAAACCTAAAAGAATCGGCACATTCGCACCAGCCGCCACGTAATAAAAACCACTTTTCCACCGCTCCACTTTCGTTCGTGTGCCTTCGGGAGGAATCAGTAGCACCAGTTCATCGCGTTCGCGATACAGGTCGACCAGTTGCGCCACCAGGTTATTCGACTTAGTGCGATCGACCGGAATGCCGCCAAGCCAGCGCATCAACGGGCCGAACGGTGCTCTGAACAAAGTGCTTTTTCCCAGCCAATGCACATCCATGCCGATTTTTAATACCGCGAGCAGCATCAATGGGAAATCCCAATTGCTGGTATGCGGCGCTCCGATCAACACGTACTTCGATTGCTGCGGCAATGTGCCTACGACGCGCCAGCCGAGCATGGCCAGAATGAAAGTCGCTATCGCCGCGAGCAGGCGACTCAGAATGGGAACGCGAAAAATTGTCGACGCCATCTACTTGTCCAACTACTTGCTCGCCAAAAACAGTGACGGAGCAGTGTAAACGAGCGGATCGATGCTGCAAGGCGAAAACTCCGACTATCTCCTAAACTCAAGCTCATGTCCGATTCAGAATCGATCGAACGCTTCAGAGCATTGCATATGGATAAGAAAACAGTAGTTCGTCCTGGGCGAACCTTACGGGATAAGCGTGTTGTAAAAATGCCGGTCAGCGGCTTGAAAGTCGGCATGTATGTTTGCGAACTCGATCGACCGTGGCTTGAGACGCCTTTTATTTTGCAGGGCTTTCACATTCGAACGCTCGCCGACATCGACGAGATTGCCCAGCACTGTCAGTCCGTGTTTGTCGAAATCAGCGAGGACGTATGGTCTCCGCCCGAAGAACGACTCGTTGCCAATACGCTGGCGCGGACGACAATTCATACCACCTCACCTCTTCGTAAAGAAGATATTCGCGCGGCTCGAAGCACTCTCGATAACGCCCGCGCATTAACCCGGTCGTTCATGGACGATGTACGCCTGGGTCGCGGCATCGATATCAAAGAAGTCAAAGCGACCGTTTCCGAATGTGTGCGCAGCGTTTTGAGAAATCCCGATGCAGTAATGTGGATGTCGAAATTGCGCGATAAGGACTCGTACACGTCCGAACACAGCCTGAACGTCGGATTGCTGGCTATTACCTTTGGGCGTCATCTGGGCGCAAATGAAGAAGATCTGAATAAACTGGGCATCGCCGGCATGCTGCATGACATCGGCAAAATGCAGACTCCGCTCAATATTCTGATGAAGGAAGAGCGGTTAAGTGCGGAAGAGTTTTCGGTGATGCAGCAACACGCACAAAGCGGACGCGATATTTTATTGGCGCATCGCAATGTGTATCACGGCGCCGTCGATGTCGCGTATAGCCATCATGAAAATCTCGACGGCAGCGGTTATCCCCGAAAAATCAAAGCGAGCGGCATCACCGATTTCACTCGCATCATCGCGTTATGCGATGTCTACGATGCAATTACCAGCGATCGCGTTTATAAACGCGGCGCATCCTCGCTCAATGCGTTGAAAATCATTTCCGATCAAACCGGAAAGAAATTCGATACCAAGCTGGCGCAAGAATTTATTGAATGTATCGGCCTTTATCCGCCAGGCAGTGTTGTCGAACTACACACCGGCGAGGTCGGCATTGTTATTGGCACAAACCACCGGCATCGCCATTTACCCAAAGTGATGCTCGTGCGGGACGCCGATAAAAAGCCCTCGCCCGAGCGCATTATCAATCTGGAAAAAATGGCTGCGGAAGGTCATAGCGATCAATTGATAAAAAACGTTTTACCGAATGGCACGCATTCGATTCGCATCGAAGCGTTTGTCGAAAAGGGATTGTTGCTCGATTGATATC
>CBFHCK010000389.1:0-2438 GCA_965653955.1 uncultured Spongiibacteraceae bacterium | reverse complement strand
GCAATTTCATCGGTGCGCAGCGCGCGCGGCATATCGAAATCCTGCGTGCCTGCTTGTTCGGTAAAAATTTGTCCTTTCGCGCGAATCGCCGACGGCGCGACGGTTTCCGCATCGGCGTCTTTATTCAAATGATTCGCAACGCGGCCGACGTGCATGAGTTGCACGACAATTTTCGCGCCTTCGGCGTGCACGGCGTCGGTCACTGCGCGCCAACCGGCGATCTGCTCCGGCGTGTGAATGCCCGGTGTACGACAATAGCCTTTGCCATGTTTGCTCGGTTGCGTGCCTTCGGTAATGACCAGTCCGGCGTTTGCGCGTTGCCGATAATATTCAACGTGCAATTCGGTCGGCACATCGCCGGCGCCAGCGCGGCTGCGTGTCATCGGTGCCATCACAATGCGATTGCGCAGCTCAAGTTCGCCGAGCTGTACCGAATCAAATAACGTGGTCATTGCCTATGCCTCAAAAAATCGATCAGCAATTGTGGGATAAATTTCGTCCGCTCAATAGATCCGAACGGACGAGATTTAAAGTACGAGCTTTTTATTTTTTCAGGAATTCAACGATCAGGTCTGTAGCCGGTTTCGATACCGAATCGAACAATCCCCAGAAACCATGAATCATTCCGTCGAAGCGACGCAACGTGACCGGGACACCGGCTTCGCGCAAACGCGCTGCGTAACGCTCGCCCTCATCGCGCAATGGATCGTATTCGGCAGTGATAACAATTGCCGCCGGCAACCCGCTTAAATCTTTTGCGCGCAATGGCGATGCATAAGCGCTATCGGCGTCGCTAACTGTACCGAGATACAAATGCCAGAAGTGATCCATCGCCTGCGCTGTCAGCATGTAGCCTTCGGCATTTTCAACGTAGGAAGAATGCGGCGTTGCCTGCCCTTCGGCGAAA
Source organism: uncultured Spongiibacteraceae bacterium (assembly GCA_965653955.1). Taxonomy (GTDB): domain Bacteria; phylum Pseudomonadota; class Gammaproteobacteria; order Pseudomonadales; family CAMLJR01; genus CAMLJR01. The sequence continues at coordinate 1,531 of CBFHCK010000389.1, read as the reverse complement.
TGCTCGGTAACGGGATACACCAGCACTTGTTTATGTAACGCTGGGCCATTGCGATCGCGCGCCATCAATGCCACTACCGCGGCGAGATTGCCGCCCGCGCTGTCGCCCGCAACCGAAATGCGTTTTGCATCGATCTGCAATTGAGCGGCATTTTCCGCAACCCACTTCGTCGCGGCGTAACAATCTTCCGGTGCAGCAGGAAACGTATGCTCGGGAGCCAGTCGATAATCGACGGAAATAATTTTGTGACCGCTTGCATTCGCGAGATTGCGGCAAGTGAGCTCATGCATATCGAGATCGCCGAGCACGAAGCCGCCACCGTGAAAAAATACGATTACCGAAAACGGACCCTTCCCCGCCGGCGTATAAATGCGCACGGGAATTTCACCCGCAGGGCCCGGAATTTTTCGATTTTCGACCGATGCGATCGGCGGTAAATGTTCGGGAGGCAACTTCATCGATTCCGAGGCCGCACGAATCTGCACATAATTTTCTTTGAGATTGAACAGCATGTGCGCAAATGGCGTTTCGAGTATTGCTTTGAGTTCGGGATGCAGAGCCATTGGATTCCTCGCTTTACTACGATTGAGAGTTGCTATGAGAGTTGTTATTGAAATTGTCGGCGATGATACGGCGTGCGGTGATGCGCATCAAACCGCGCTCAAAATAATCGAGGCTGGTATAGTTGCGCGCACCTTCGGTCAATCAATAATTCGATTATTCCGTTAAATCCACCTGAGAATTAGCGAGTCAGCGATGAAACTTTCTTACGAAAATCGTGTTGCCATTGTTACCGGAGCCGGTTCCGGCATCGGCCGTGCCGCGGGTCTGCAACTGGCGCAGGAAGGGGCGAAAATCGCCGCTATCGATATCAATGCGGAACACGTCGAAAAAGTTGTAGCGGAAATCAATGCCGCTGGCGGTACAGCGCTGGCGCTTGCTTGCGATATCAGCAACGAAGAACAGGTCCAAGCCGCCGTCGCACGTACGGTTAGCGAACTCGGCGCACCGTATGCGCTGTTCAATATCGCCGGCATCGTTAAATACAGCCGCGTCGAAAAACTCGACCTGGCCACCTTTAATCGAATCATGCAGGTCAACCTGGTGGGTGCGTTTTTGATGTCGCAGGCAACGCTGCCGCATCTCGTGCAAACGCGCGGTGCAATCGTGAATCTGTCATCGATGGCCGGCAAACTCGGCATGCCGTACGCAGTGGCTTATGCCGCATCAAAAGGCGCGCTGATTTCAATGACCACATCGATGGCAAAAGAATTCTCCGATCGCGGTGTGCGCATCAATGCGATTGCGCCGAGCGGCGTGAAAACACCAATGGCGGCGGTGCCATTCCCTGAGGACGCTGCGCCGGAAGTAATTCGCCTGATTCCGTTCAGCCCGCTGGGTTTCTCGTCACCCGAGGAAATCGCGTCTGCGGCGTTGATGATTGCATCGCCCGAGGCCGGTGTTATGTCCGGCTCGGTCATCACGATCGATGGCGCCTCGACTTAGGAGTTTGCTAGCGAAAAATAAAAAG
>CBFHCK010000388.1:0-2443 GCA_965653955.1 uncultured Spongiibacteraceae bacterium | reverse complement strand
GCCCGGGCCGGATAATTCGTATGACCAACAACTGACTGCGATCAAGGGTCTCATTGCCGAAGACCCGGGTCGCGTCGCTCAAGTGGTAAAGAAGTGGGTAGCGACCAGTGAGTGATGCAGCGGCGAAAGCGCCAAAAGGTAAAACGACACTGACCCGCATCGATCAGGCTGCGGTGCTGTTGATGTCGCTCGGCGAAAAGGACGCGGCGGCCGTGCTGCGTCATCTCGGGCCGAAGGAAGTGCAGCGCATCGGCGCGGCGATGACACACCTGCAAAACATCGAGCAGACGCAGGTTGAGGACATCGTCAACAACTTCCTCAACGATGCGCGCACGCTGACCGGCCTCGGCGTCGGCGCCGACAATTACATTCGCAACATGCTGGTCGAAGCGCTCGGCGAAGATAAAGCCAATTCGCTGGTCGACCGCATTTTGCTCGGCGGTAACACGACCGGTCTCGATACGCTGAAGTGGATGGACCCGCGCTCGGTCGCCGATCTGATCCGTCACGAACATCCTCAGATTCAGGCGATTGTTGTCGCCTATCTCGATGCCGATCAGGCCGCCGAAGTGTTATCCAACCTCGCCGAGAAACCGCGCCTCGACATCATCATGCGCGTTGCCGCGCTCGATTCGGTGCACCCGTCGGCGTTGCAGGAGCTGAACGATATTCTCGAAAAACAATTCTCGGGCAATGCGTCGTCGCAGACCAAGGCGATGGGCGGCACCAAGGTTGCGGCCGAAATCATGAACAACATGGACGGCAGCATGGAAAGCGAGCTGATGGAATCGATCAAAGAGGTCGACGAAGACCTCGGCCAGCAGATTCAGGATTTGATGTTCGTGTTCGAAGATCTGAAAGCGGTCGACGATCGCGGTATTCAGGCATTGCTGCGCGAAGTGTCGTCGGAAGTATTGATCCTCGCGCTGAAAGGCTCCGACGAAGAATTGAAAGAAAAAATCTTCAAGAACATGTCGAAACGCGCTGCCGAACTGCTGCGCGACGATCTCGAATCGAAAGGTCCGGTGCGTGTCAGCGAAGTCGAAGGCGCGCAGAAAGAAATTCTTATCATCGCGCGCCGCATGGCCGATTCGGGTGAGATTGTGCTGGGCGGTGGTGGCGGCGAGGCCATGATCTAAATGGAAAAATCCCGAATTCCGGCGGCCAATAGCGGCGAGTTCGCGAATTGGACGTTGCCAGAAGTCGCCAGCGGGCAGCCGGTCGGACGCGAGCCGGGCGATCGCATCGTTGCGCGCACGCTGACGGCTCGGCAGCTCGACGACATCACACAACAGGCGCATCGCGAGGGTTTTGCGCATGGCGCGCGCGAGGGTCGCGCCGCCGGCATGAAACAAGGTCTGGAAGAAGGTCGCGCGGCTGCGCAGGCGGAGCTGGCCCGGCAAGTCAACGAATTGAAAGCGCTGATGCAGCATCTGCTCGATCCGCTCGCGAACCAGTCGCAGCAGATCGAAACCGCGATGACGCAATTGAGCCTCGATATTGCGCGCGCGGTGCTCGATCGGGCGCCGGTGCTCACTGCCGAAGAATTACTGCCGATCGTGCGGCGCGCGGTGCGTGAATTGCCGGTTGGCGATCGCAATGTCACTGTCGTATTACATCCCCAGCAACTGCAATTGATTCGCGACTGCGAAGAATGGCCTGCGCAATGGCGGCTCCAGGCCGACGCGCGCGTCGCGCTCGGCGGTTGCAAGGTCGTCACCGATCACAGCCTGGTCGATTACAGCGTCGAAATGCGTTTTCGCCAGGTTGCTGCACAAATGCTTAGCATCGAAAACAATCCAGAGCCGCCCGAACCCGGCCTGATGTTGGACCCGCGCGATGTCTGAACTTGCCCCGATGTCTGACGTAACCCCGATATCTGACATGGAGTGTTGTCATGGTTGATCTGGCGCAGCGGCTGCAACAGCGTGCCCATCGGCTCGATACGCTGGAGTTGCAACCGGCCAGCGCGGGCCGTCTGGTGCGCATGGTCGGTATGACGCTCGAAGCGGTCGGTCTGAACGTCGCAGTGGGCAGCCGCTGTTTGGTCGGCACCCGCAGCGGTCGCCAGGTCGAAGCGGAAGTGGTTGGGTTTTCCGAAGAGCGCGTGTTTCTGATGCCGGCAGAAAAATTCGACGGCATGCAGCCCGGTGCGCGCGTGATTCCGCTGCTGCGTTCGAGCCATATTCCCGTTGGTCCCGAATTGCTCGGGCGAGTTATCGATGGCGCGGCGCGCCCGCTCGATGGCAAAGGCCCGTTGGGCTGCTCCAAATACATCGATTTCGAAGGGCCGGTCATTAATCCGCTCGAACGCAAGCCGATCAGCGAAACGCTGGATGTTGGCATTCGCGCGATCAACTCGACCCTCACGGTCGGCCGCGGCCAGCGTCTCGGCCTGTTCGCTGGCTCTGGCGTCGGCAAGAGCATGCTGCTCGGCATGATG
>CBFHCK010000387.1:0-2449 GCA_965653955.1 uncultured Spongiibacteraceae bacterium | reverse complement strand
ATCGCCACATTGCCCCGAAAGAAAAACATCCCGGTTCGGCGCAACCAGCTCGGTAGTGCTCCGGGTCAAAAGCCATAAAACCCGTAGGTACAATTACCTGATCGCCAAATCGATGCGCAGCGGCTAGAATGCGCGCCTCCTAATCGTCGCTACCGATTGTCCACTGCATGGGGCCTGGGCATAGTGTGGCGCCCAAGCAAGTGAGCATCATGAGCGAACCGACCGATTTTACCGGTCTCGGCCTCCCCGAGACTTTGATTTCCACGCTGACCACCCTCGGCTACCAAAAACCCTCTCCGATTCAAGCACAAGCGATTCCAGCGCTGCTCGCCGGCCGCGATCTGATCGGCCAGGCGCAGACCGGCACCGGCAAAACCGCCGCGTTCGCGCTGCCGATTGTCGCCACGCTCGATAACAGCTCGGCCAAACCGCAGGCATTGATCCTCGCACCGACACGCGAACTGGCGATGCAAGTCGCCGCCGCATTCGAAACCTACAGCAAGAACATTGGCCAGTGCCGCGTGCTCGCGGTGTACGGCGGCCAGTCGATGCGCGATCAATTGCAGGCACTGAAACGCGGCGTGCAGATCATCGTCGGTACGCCGGGTCGCCTGCTCGATCACTTGAATCGCAAAAGTCTCGATCTGTCCGCGCTGCGTTGGGTGGTGATGGACGAAGCCGACGAAATGCTGCGCATGGGCTTCATCGACGACGTCGAAGCGATCCTCGGCCACACCGGCGGCAAGCAGCAAACCGCGTTGTTCTCGGCAACGATGCCACCGCGCGTCAAAAACATCGCCGACCGCTACCTGCGCGAACCCGAGCGCATCGTGATTCCGGCCGCAACGATGACCGTTGAACGCATCGCCCAACACGTGATTTGGGCACGTCAGCGCGACAAGCCGCTCGCGGTCGCGCGTCTGCTCGCCGCCGAGGAATTCGATGCAGCGATCATTTTCACCCGTACCCGCGAGAGCACCGTCGAAGTCGCCGAGCACCTCGCGAACTGCGGTCACGCCGCGCAAGCGATCAACGGCGACATGAATCAATCCCAGCGCGAGCAAACCATTTCGCTGCTGAAATCCGGCAAGATCAACGTTCTGGTTGCCACCGATGTCGCCGCCCGTGGCCTCGATGTCGAGCGCATCAGCCTCGTCATCAACTATGACCTGCCGCACGATAACGACACTTATGTACACCGCATCGGCCGTACCGGTCGCGCCGGCCGCACCGGCAAAGCCGTGCTGCTCGCCGATCCGCGCGATCGCCGTCAGGTGCAGGTGCTCGAACGCTTCACGCGTCAGCCGCTGCAAAATCTCGAACTGCCGACCGACGCCGAAGTGAAGCAACGCCGCAGCGAACGCTTCAAGCAGACCCTCGCGGAAAAGCTCGGCCATGCCGATGCCGCATCGTGGCAAGGCGCGCTCGAAGAATTGCGCAACGAACTCGGCCTGACCATGGGCGAACTCGCCGCCGGCATGCTGGCGCTGCTCGCCGACCAACAAGGCCTGAACGCGAAATTGCCGCCCGCTCCCGCACCGGTTGCTGCGGAGCGCCCGCGCCGCGAAGAACGTAGTGACCGTAGCGAACGCGCTCCGCGCGGCGACCGTCCGCCCAGAAAAGAGCGAGAACGCTCCGATGCACCGATGGATCGCTACCGCATCGGCGTCGGCCGCACGCATGACATCCGTGTCAGCGACATCGTCGGCGCGATTGCGAACGAAGCGAACATCGACAGCGCGAATATCGGCCGCATCCAATTGTTCGACGATTTCAGCACCGTCGATCTGCCGCAGGGCATGCCGGGCGAGATGTTCCAGCATCTGAAAACCGTGCGTATTCGCGGCCATATGATGAACATCGCCCCGTTCACCGCGAACGAGGGCCGCAGCAGTTACGGCAAGCGTCGCGAAAACGACGATTCGGCACCGCGCGCGCCGCGTGAAAAACGCGAGGGGCGCGAAACCCGCGCACCGCGCGAAGCACGCAAGCCGGCCGGCGACGCCGCACCGCGCAAACGCCTCGCGCTGAAACCCTCAACCCTTTGATCGGCTGAGTCATTAACAACAAGGAGCAATCTGATGTTCAACGTGAACGAATATTTCGACGGCAAGGTGAAATCGATCGGCTTCCAAGGCGAGCAATTGCCGGCCACTGTCGGCGTCATGGCGCCGGGCGAATACGAGTTCGGCACTAGCCAACACGAAGTGATGACAATCGTCAGCGGCGCGCTGACGGTGAAACTGCCCGGCAGCGATACCTGGCAGACTTTCGCGAGCGGCGCTTCGTTTGAAGTGGCGGCGAATCAGAAATTCCAGCTGCAAGTGAAGCAGGACACCGCGTATCTGTGCACGTACAGCTGATCTCCCCCGCCGTGAAAAAAGGCGCTGCTTGCAGCGCCTTTTTTATTGCTCGGCCATACCGCCCCGAATGTGCAAAAACGATGAAT
>CBFHCK010000386.1:0-2450 GCA_965653955.1 uncultured Spongiibacteraceae bacterium | reverse complement strand
CACTTCCCTTTAGCCCTTCTTGTGGCAAACGTCGATTAAATAGCAGGGCATCCGCTTCGAGCTTGTTATAAACGCTCCGGAAGTACCTGTTCAGAAATTTTCGATCAGCGTCTCTGTCCATAATCTCTAACGCTGCGCGCAGCATTTGACAGCCCCTGCAGCCGAAGACTGCGATTGCTGCGGATTGTTAGCGTACATAGCCATGCCCCGATGACTTGTCTGGTCCCTGCTCAATAGGAGAGCCGCTAGCGTTTAGTGCCTGCTTTACCGCACCAGACATTTTGACGTTGGAGTAGTAGTTAATTACATTTACGGCCCAATCACGAACTGCTGGATTCCTTTCTGTTTTAAGAACGCTCGTTGCAATCTGAATGTAACGGAGTGCTAAATCGCGCTCAGCGATTTTGTTTGTAATGCAATTGCCTGCTAACCCCAAAATTATCGGAACTAAAATCGTGGCTGTCGCCGTTATATATTTTTCGTTGAAATAAACCATAAACACCTTGATTTCGAGGTTCGGTCAACTACTTAGTATGCAGACAAGTCTACCTTTGCCAAATAAAGCAGATGCGTTTGTTGATTTTGGTTTTTTGGAATAAAGCAAGCGTCTGTTGATCTAGTCCATTATCACGACCATTGTTTTTATTGTGGAAGTCGTATCCCACTACACAAGTTGAGGCAACTCTCCCTAATTGCCGCTTAAATTAACCCGACGTTGGAATGCTGTCTAGCAGAGGCGGACGGGTGCGAAATAAAGTCGAAAGGCCGCTCAAACCATCCCACCATTAACAGAAACCACTTGTCCCGTGATATACCCCGCTTGATCGGAAGCAAGAAACGCGACGAGATCGGCGACTTCTTCGGGTTTGCCGGCACGATTGAGAGGCACTAGACGTGCAATCGCTGCCGCGTCGAAAACGCCGGCGGTCATTTCCGATTCGATAATGCCCGGTGCGATGGCGTTGACGGTGATGCCGCGGCTGCCGAGTTCGATCGCGAGGGATTTTGTCGCGGAATTAATCGCGCCTTTGGCGGCGGCGTAATTCGATTGGCCGCGATTTCCCGTTAGCGCCGCGACGGATGAAATCGAAATAATTCTGCCCCAACGGCTTCTTATCATCGGCATCGTCAGCGGTTGCGTGACGTTGAAAAAACCGTGCAGCGATACGTCGATAACGTTATTCCATTGCTCGCGACGCATGCCAGGGAAAACCGCATCGTCGTGAATGCCGGCGTTGTTGACGAGTATTTGAATGGGTTCGTGCTCGAGCAATTTTTCCAATGTCGACGTAACGGCATTCGCATCGGTGACGTCGAATTGAACGGCTTCGGCCGAATAACCCTGCGCCAATAATTCCGCGCTTAATTGTTTAGCGCCGGCGATATTGCCGTTCGCGTGAATAATGACGTGAATGCCATCTGCCGCTAAGCGGCGACAAATCGCAGCGCCGATAGCACCGCTGCCGCCGGTGACTAAGGCGCGTTTCATAATGGATTGCCGTTGGTGTTGGAATGTTTTGATAACGAAGCGGCGTCGATCAGAACGCTGGCGCGACCGGTCAGCAATATTTCTTCTTTTGCCGACACGCTGAATCGATACAGCAGCGAAACATCGCTGCCGGCTATGCGTTCGGCCTGCACGATTAGATCGTCGAGCACATCGTCGAGACGTTCGATCTGCCATTGCACATCGCGAACGCTGGTCAGGTAGCCTGCTTTGGAAGCGCGCTGTTGATCGCGTGGAATTAATTTTTGCGAAAGCAGCGCGCCATGCACCGCCATTGCCTGTGCTGCGTACTCGACACCGGCGGCAATACCTAATATGCCATCGATAGCGAGCGGGTTGTCGCGATTACGATGACTGGTTGCGCGGCACACAATGCGCGCGTCGCTCCACTCTGACACCGAGTCCAATAAACACATCGTTCCCTGATGCGGAATCGAGGCGAGAATCCAGGCGCGATCGATCATGGCATCACATCGACAACGAGATTGGGTTTATTTAAATAGTCGACGACGACGCGGCCGCTTTCGGCGCGCGCAATCAATTGCATTAATGGCAGCGCGCGCGCGGTGGGAATTGTTGTGCGCAGTGCTTCCAATTCCGGTTGTGCAATGGAATTTGCATCGGCATCGCTGAGCGCAATTTTAAGCGAGGTTTTTGTCGTCGCGGATTTTTGCGGGCTGACCACCATCGCAATTCCAAATGGATGCGGAATCGGACGCAACGAATATAACGGTTCTGGATACGCGCTATCGAATGCCACCATTAAACAAGGTTTGTTATTCGCGTGCGCCTGCGTTGCTGCCTCAATCAGCGCAGCCGCGAAGGTGCCATCGTAAGCGCACAAACTGGTGGATGCTTCCATGCACGCGGTCGCGATACTCCAATAACCGGCGGGCGCGTTATGCACCGAATTGTGAAAACGCGTCGGCGAGACGGCGCGATC
>CBFHCK010000385.1:0-2473 GCA_965653955.1 uncultured Spongiibacteraceae bacterium | reverse complement strand
GCCTTTGATGTACGCGATATTTGATCAACCGAGTCGTCAGAATAAATTCCAATGATGACCGTGGTTTTCATTGGGTACCGCTATCATCGCCGCGTACTTCAAATTGCCGCCAGCGACGTAGAGCTGGGGGCATTTCTGGGGGACAAATCAAAAACAGCAGAAGGCAAACACAAGATAAACCAATGCCTTATCAAGACTTTTCGCCTCCTGCCGGGACCACTACTAGATCGCGATAACGCCATCACTCCCTAGATTTCAAATCACTTTTCCCCGAGATGTACGACTGGGGCGAAGCCTCCAAAAATCATCCGTGCGCCATCGAACGGCATCGGATTTTTCTCGGGATTCATGCGCGGATCGGTTTTCATCCGTTCATCGAGCTGGGCAAACGCTGCATCGCGAGTGGCCTTATCCGGCCATTCGATCCACGAAAACACTACGGTTTCATCCTCTTTAGCCTGCACTGCGCGACGAAAATCAGTCATCTTGCCGTCGGGTACATCATCACCCCAGCATTCAAGGGCGCGCGTAGCGCCTAGATCCATGAATACGCTGTCACCCATATTGGCATGCGTAATGAATTTTTCTTTATTAGCGGTGGGAACTGCCAGTACAAAACCTTCGACGTAAGTCATTGTTACTCTCCTTTAGTGGTGTGAGTTGCAATGATTAGTCGTTTATGACGATAAAAATTCGACAACGAAGGAAAAATAAGACAATAAAAAACCCGGCACAGGGCCGGGCTTTTTATTTATGGCGGAGAGTGAGGGAGTCGAACCCTCGATCAGGCTTTTGACCCGATACTCCCTTAGCAGGGGAGCGCCTTCGGCCACTCGGCCAACTCTCCGGAAACTGTTGTGCTATACGTGCCGCTCGCAGTTACGCCGCACGCTGTTTCGAGCGCGCGGCATATTACCACAGGCGAATTCGAATTACAGTTGAGAAGTCAGGGGAAAATTATCATTGCAGTGAATTGCCTTCCTGCTTTTCGCGTTGAATCCGTTGATAGATTTCTTCGCGATGCACTGCAACTTCTTTTGGTGCATTAACCCCGAGTCTAACTTGATTACCTTTTACACCGAGCACCGTCACGGTAACTTCATCGCCGACGACTAACGTCTCGCCGATCCTTCGCGTCAGTATAAGCATGGCCTTCTCCTCTGACCTGCGCTCAGCGGATTGCCGGGCGCAGTTACATCTCATACCACAACACAACGCCAATCGACGTCGCGCATCCTGCCGGCTTGTATTAACCGCTCTTACTGAGCGGTCGACCGATCTAATTCAAATTCTGAATGGAGCGAGCGCACAGCAAGCTCCATGTATTTTTCGTCGATAACAACGGAGATTTTAATTTCCGAGGTGGTGATCATCTGGATATTGATCGAATCGTCGGCGAGCGTTTTAAACATTCTGCTCGCGACGCCAGCATGCGAACGCATACCGACACCGACCAGCGATACCTTACAAATCTTCGCGTCGGTTTTGACTTCACGGGCACCGAGTTTGTTCGCCGTCTCGCGCAAAATAGTTTCGGCTTTCGCCAAATCGTTACGATGCACGGTGAAAGTGAAATCGGTGGTGTTGTCCTGTCCGACGTTCTGCACGATCACATCGACTTCGATATTAGCGGCGCCAATCGGACCGAGAATTTGGAATGCCACACCCGGCGTATCGGGTACACCGACGATGGTGAGCTTGGCTTCATCGCGATTGAATGCGATACCGGAAATAACGGGGTTTTCCATGGTGGAACTGTCCTCGAGAGTAATCAGGGTGCCGGGGCCATCTTGAAAGCTGTGCAAAACGCGAAGCGGAACGTTGTATTTACCCGCAAATTCGACCGAGCGAATTTGCAATACCTTCGATCCGAGACTGGCCATCTCGAGCATTTCTTCAAATGTGATCTTGTCGAGCCGACGCGCGGTTTCGACTACGCGCGGATCGGTGGTGTAAACGCCATCGACATCGGTATAAATCTGACACTCGTCGGCCTTTAATGCAGCAGCAAGCGCAACACCGGTGGTATCCGAACCGCCGCGCCCGAGCGTGGTGATATTGCCGTTGTCGTCGATTCCTTGAAAACCGGCGACGACGACAATGCAGCCGCGCGCGAGATCATTGCGAATATTTTCGTCGTCAATCGATTGAATGCGGGCTTTGGTAAACGAATCATCGGTGACGATTCGAACTTGACCGCCGGTATAGGACTTCGCGGCGTAACCCAACTTATGCAGTGCCATGCAGAGCAGTGCAATCGTGACCTGCTCACCCGTCGACACAAGCACATCGAGTTCGCGCGGCGTCGGTTGGTCCTGAATATCTTTCGCCAATGCGATCAGGCGATTGGTCTCGCCGCTCATCGCCGAGACCACCACGACCAAATCGTGGCCCTGATCGCGAAAGCGAGCGACTTTAGCGGCCACCTGCTGAATGCGCTCGACCGAGCCCACCGATGTGCCACCGAATTTCT
>CBFHCK010000384.1:0-2485 GCA_965653955.1 uncultured Spongiibacteraceae bacterium | reverse complement strand
AACCAGCACGGCTTGCGCCACTACCACCTCAAGGTAGCGTGTATACCAATTTCACCACCTGGGCTTGTTCTTACTGCGCCGGCGCTTGCGGAACCTCACCTGCAGCAGGCGCGGCATTTTCCTCGACCACGGGCACATCGTCAACTGATTTTGCCGGTGTCGGCGTGGCGGGCGCCTCATTTACAGGCGGTATCGGCAAATCGACTGCGCCCGCATTTTCCGCGCGATTTTTTGCCACAACTGCCAATGCCAGGCTGGTAGCAAAAAACACAGTGGCAAGAATTGCGGTTGCGCGGGTTAGCGCATTTCCGCTCCCACGGCCGCCGAACAGCGTTTGCGATGCACCGGAGCCAAACGAAGCTCCGATATCGGCACCTTTACCCTGCTGAATCAAAATCAGACCGATGATGCACAGCGCGCCCAACACATGAAAAATAATGATCAACGTTTCCATAAACTCTCACTCTGCTGCAGCGCATATCGCCGCAAAATCTTTGGCATTTAACGATGCACCGCCGACCAATCCGCCATCGATGTCAGGCTGTGCAAACAAACTGGCAGCGTTATCCGCTTTCACGCTACCGCCGTACAAAATCTTGATGCCCGAGGCATCTGCCACGCCCGCCAAACGCTGGCGAATGAACGCGTGAACTTCCTGTGCCTGCTCCGTCGTGGCCGTACGTCCGGTGCCGATTGCCCATACAGGCTCATAGGCAAAGACGACCTGACTCAATTCTGCAGCACTCAACGCCTTCGTTATCGCGTTGATTTGGCGACCGATGACATCGAGCGTTCGAGTGGCTTCGCGTTCTGCCAACGTTTCGCCGACACAGATGATGGGGGTGAGTCCGGATTGCAGAGCAATAGCGCTCTTTTGCGCCACCAACTGATCGCTCTCACCGTACAAACTGCGTCGCTCGGAGTGGCCGACTATAACGAAATCGCAGCCGCAATCGCGCAACATGCTTGCCGCCACTTCCCCGGTGAAGGCGCCTTTAACTTCCTGACTGACGTTTTGCGCGCCGATTTTTATCGAACTACCGGCAAGCAGCTGCTGCACTAACCCGAGATATACAAAGGGAGGACAAACAGCGATGTCGACGCTACACGCCTGCGGTACAAGATCAAGCAAATCGCCGAGCAGTTTGCTGATGTCGGATTGGCTACCATGCATTTTCCAGTTGCCAACGACCAGCTTGCCGCGCATTGCTCTTCCTCAATAATAAAAACCGCCGTAAAAACGGCGGGCAATCTTAATCGAAACAACCTTGGATAAACAAGAAAGGGGCGCTACGCCACCGAGCGCTGGACCACACCGGCGAGCTCCGTGCATAGCGTTTCGACTTGCAGGCGATCTTCACCCTCCACCATGACGCGCACGACCGGCTCGGTGCCGGATGGGCGCAGCAACACGCGACCCCGACCCGACAATTTTTCTTCGATGAGCGCCACGGCATCGCTCACCGCAGGCACTTCTTGTAAATCGAATTTTCGGCCAATGCGGACGTTCTGCATGATTTGCGGAAACTTCTGCATACCCGACTTCAACTCGTGCAAAGTCTTGCCGGTGCTGACGACAGCAAACAGCACTTTCAGCGCGGAAATGATGCCATCGCCGGTGGTGGTTACGTCGGAGCAGATAATGTGACCCGAGTTTTCGCCGCCGAGCTTCCAGCCATTGGTGCGCATAAGTTCCATGACGTAGCGATCGCCGACTTTCGCGCGCGCAAATGGAATTTTCAATTCCGCCAGGGCGAGCTCGAAACCCATATTGGACATCAAGGTGCCGACCACGCCGGCGCAGCTACCCCGAGTACGCAATTGATCACAGGCAATGATGAACAGCAGCTCGTCGCCATCGACCAACTCACCGCAGTGATCGACAAATAACACGCGATCCCCGTCACCATCGAATGCAATGCCCAGATCGGCCTGTTCGGTCAGTACGCGGCGACGCAGATTTTCCGGCGAGGTCGAACCGACACCATCGTTGATGTTCAGGCCATTGGGCTCGGTACCGATGGCGACGACTTGTGCGCCCAATTCCTCGAGCACTGCCGGCGCGACGTGATAATTGGCGCCATTGGCACAATCGACGATGATTTTCTTGCCGCGCAAATTGAAATAGGACGGCACCGTGCTTTTACAGAATTCGATGTAGCGACCGCCGGCATCATTGATACGTACCACCTTGCCGAGCTGGGCGGAAGCCACGGTGGTCATCGGCTCATCGATTTGACGCTCGATGTCGAGCTCGACGCTATCCGGCAATTTGCTGCCTTCACTGGAAAAAAATTTGATGCCGTTGTCGTGATACGGATTGTGCGATGCACTGATGACGATGCCGGCCTGTGCATGAAAAGTCCGGGTCAAATAAGCAATGGCTGGCGTCGGCATCGGTCCGATCAGCGAGACATCCACACCCGCCGCAACCAGACCTGCTTCCAGCGCCGATTCGAACATGTAACCGGAAATGCGCGTGTCC
>CBFHCK010000383.1:0-2490 GCA_965653955.1 uncultured Spongiibacteraceae bacterium | reverse complement strand
GTGCAGGCTGTACGCGAGCAGGCCGGTGCGTTCGCGCGCCGGCAGATGGCACAGCGCCAGCGCGGTTTCGGCGATGTATTCGATCGGCTCCGCTTCATAGCTGTCGGGGATGTAGCGCGACGCACCGGGCGTGCGGATCGACGTCGACGGGCCGACCACATTCACCGCAATATTGCTCGCCAGCAGCTCGGCCGCGAGCGATTCGCTGAAGCGATTCAGCGCTGCCTTGATGCCTGAATACGCGGCCATGCCGCCCTGTAAATCCATCCATTGATACGGCCGGCGCGCCGGCATTGCCGTGACCGAGCCGACATTGACGATCCACCCAGCGCCGCGCGCTTTCAACACTGGAATCGCGTCCTGGCAGAGCCGAAATGGAATACGGAAATAGTGATCGATGGTGCGTTCGAACGTATCCATCGACATCGTTTCGACTGGCGCGTAATCCGCGTAGCCGGCGTTGTTGATCAAAATATCGAGCCCGCCAGCCCGTTCCACGGCGCGCTCGACGACGCGATCGCGCTGCGCCGGATCTTCGAGATCGGCGGCAAACGCGAATGCTTTGCCGCCTGCCGCCTCGATCAGTGCCACCGTTTCCGCCAGCGTGCCTTCGGCGACCTGTGCCGTATCGAGGCTGCGCGCGGTGACCACGACGGTGGCACCGGCGGCGGCGAGCCGCTGTGCAATGGCGCGACCGATACCGCGACTGGCGCCGGTGATCAGAGCAGTCTTACCGGCCAGCAGACGGGGTGAGGCGGTGGCGGGATCTGACATCGATAAGACTCCTGGCATCGATTTATTCGTATTGATTGATTTGCGCGGCGCGTAGCGGTGGCATCCGTGGTGGCGCCAGCTCGACGAGATAATTTGCGCGCCGACGCGCCACCTCGGCGCTGATATCGGGATGCGTCGATATCCAGAATTCGCGCGCCGCAAGACCTGCAAAAATGCGCCGCGCGGCTTCGTCCGGCGCGATTCCTTGCCGCGCCAGATAGGCACGCATTAATTCGAGATGCGCCGCGACGTCGGGATCGGCATCGGCGCGCGCGGTTTCCGGCGCTGCAAACATCTGCGAATTGACCGGCCCCGGCACGATCGCGCTGACGGTGATCGGAGCCTTCTTCAACTGCATTTCGAGCGCCAGACATTCGGTAAACGATTGCACCGCGTGCTTGCCCATCACATACGCCGATTGCAGCGGCAGCATGTTCAACGCACCGGTCGATGACGTATTTGCGATCCACGCCGGCTGTCCGGCGGCCAACATGCGCGGTGCAAAAGCACGCACACCGTGTACAACGCCGTGCACGTTGATGGTCAGTGCGCGCTGCCACTGCTGCGCGCTCAACTCCCAGGAAAAGCCAATGGCTTCGATGCCGGCGTTGTTGATCAGCAGCCGCACATCGCCGAACTGCTCATGCGTGCGCGCGGCGAGTCGTTCGAGCGCTTCCGGTTGCGCTACATCGGTTGGCACTGCCAGCGCTTCTCCGCCCGAATTTTTGATATCGGCGCTGACACGATTGAGATCCGCAACCGAAATATCGGCCAGCACGACACACATACCGATGCGTGCAGCCAGTTTTGCCAAGCCTTCGCCGATGCCACTGCCGGCGCCGGTAATCACCGCCACGCCGCCGCCAAACACCCGTTCGATGGTTTGCATTTACGCGTCTACCGCGCGTGCAACGGCGTCGACCTGGCGCGTCATACGCTGACGCAACCATTGCGCCGCCTCATCGATGGCAAGGCGCGCCTGCGGCACGATATCGGCCCAGTTGTAGAAACCATGGCACATACCGTCGTAACGACGCTGTTCGACGGTGACATCGGCGGCGCGCAATACCACCGCATACGCTTCAGCACCGTCGCGCGATGGATCGCATTCGGCGGTGCCGATAAACGCCGGCGGCAGGCCGCGATGATTGGAGGCGCGCAGCGGCGATACCAGCGGATGCTCCTGTTCGATCGCAGGGTCGGTGAGATACAGGTTCCAGAAGCGCAGCGAGCTTTCGCGCGTCAGGATCGGGCCGTCGGCAAACTCGACCAACGACGCCGTCGGTTCCGAGGGATACGTCATGCTGCCGTAAATCAACAATTGCGCACGCAGCGGCGGGCCATCCTGATCGCGCGCGCGCAACGCGACGCCGGCGGCCAGCACCGCACCGGCGCTGTCGCCGCCGACGGCAATGCGCAACGGATCGGCACCGAACGACGCCGCATGGTTAAACGCCCAATAGGTAGCGGCGTAACAATCTTCGTGCGCGGCAGGAAATTTATGTTCGGGCGCCAGCCGGTAATCCACCGACAACACGATGCAGCCCGCAGCCGCACACAGCCCGCGACAGATGGAATCCTGCGTGTCGAGGTTACCGACGACCCAGCCACCGCCGTGGAAATACACCAGCAATGGAAATGGCCCCCGGCCCTGCGGGGTATAAATACGCACCGGCAACGCGCCGCCCGGGCCGGGAATGTCGCGATCCATGATCG
>CBFHCK010000382.1:0-2508 GCA_965653955.1 uncultured Spongiibacteraceae bacterium | reverse complement strand
CACATCGCGCTCGTCGACTTCACCGTCGGCACCCATCAGGTTCAGGCGCACGGCGCCGGTTTCGCCGAAGGCTTCATTGAGGTCGGCTGTGATACGTTTTTTATCGGCGGTGCCATAGCCGACAGTCGCGCCGTTCTTGCCATCGCGGGTCGGCAGTTTGGTGATCAGGTTGATGTAGCCGGATGCGGCGCCACGGCCGATATCCGCGCCCGCCGGGCCTTTCACGACTTCAACTTGTTCCAGGTTGAACACGTCGCGAGTCACCGCGCCGAGATCGCGGATGCCATCGATAAACGTCGAGGTTTGAGTTGAAAAGCCGCGCATCTGGAAGGTATCGCCAGCCGAGGTATTGCCGTTTTCACCGAGCTGCATCGTGATGCCGGGGGTGTTGCGCAACGCTTCCATCAGCGACGCCGCGCCCTGCTCTTGTAGCACTTCTTTCTTGATTACCTGGATCGTTTGCGGTGTGTCGAGCAGCGGTTGAGTGTATTTGGCATTAGCGGAGGTTTCTGTTTTGAACGGTGCTTCAGCCGAACTTTTAACGTTGACTTGGCGCAGCGTCTGTTCGCTTTCTGTCTGCTGGGCATGAGCGGCAAGTGGCGCGGCCATGGCCAGGGTCAGTAGCGATTGGGTAAAGCGTTGCTGAGTCAGTTTCTTCGAATGCTTGCGATTACGAATGTGAGCCATGTGGAAAGATTTCCCCTGAAAATATGAAAAAGAAAAACAGTTCGCTGGCGCCTTTTCGTCGGGTAGTCGAGCGACGATATAGCTGGCTATTCGAGCGGAATACAAATGATAACAATTATCATTTGTTAATGGAACTGTTTCTTATTCTTCGAGTCGTCGCGGGAAAGAGCGGGCGAGGTGAGAGGGAATTGGGTGTTGGAAAGGGGATTGGTTAATAAACGTCGCGCCGATAGCGTCCGCTGAGCGAGAGTTCGTCGAGCGCGGATTGTCCGAGTAAGGTGGTAAGCGCTTCATCGACACCGCCCGCCATCCCGCGCAGGCTGCCGCAGACATAAATCGCGGCACCGCGATTGATCCACTCGCGGACCTCGGCGCCGACTTCAAGCAGCCGCTGTTGTACATAGCGGCGCTCGGGTTGGTCGCGCGAAAACACGGCATCCAGTTTTTCGAGAATCCCATCGCGCTGCCATGTCTCCAGCTCCTCGCGGTAGTGATAGTCGATGGCGCCATTACGCTCACCGAAGATCAGCCAGTTCGGCCCCGCGCCGTTGGCTGCGCGCGCTTTCAAATGCCCGCGCAAACCCGCGATGCCGCTGCCGTTGCCGATCAGAATGAGTGGTCGTTCGGCGTTGGTGCCGATGCGAAAACGATCGTGCCGGCGCAAGCGTAATTGCACTGCATCGCCAACCGGCAATCGTTGCGTTAGCCAGCCCGAAACCGCGCCGTATTCGCCATCGGGTTGACGGTGCTGGCGTACCAACAGATGGATGCGGCCATCGCTCGGAAGCGATGCGATCGAATATTCGCGGGGGTGTTCGCTTGCCGCCGGCAACTGGATCTGCGCCAGATCGCCGGCTTCCCAAATGGGCAGAGCAGCCCCCTCAGAAGGCTCGAATTCGAGATGAAACACGCCGTTGCCCTGGCTGCCAGGGTTGAGATGCCGGCGCTCGGAAAGTCGCCATGCTGTGAAGGCCGGTCCCTGCCAATCGGGCGCATCATCGGTGCCGGCAAGATGGCTGAGTTGGCTCCACCACGCGTCGATCGCTTGGGCATCGCAGCGATCGGCTTCGATGCGAGGAAATAACGATTGCGCTCCTTGCGCCGTTAACCAGCCATCGAGCTCGTCGCCGAAGCCGCAGAAATTGGCGTAGCTTCGATCGCCCAGCGCGAGCAGTCCGTAATGCAGATGCGCGAGCGGCAGCGTTCGATTCATCAGCCGTTGGGCGAATAGCGCCGCGTTGTCGGGCGGATTGCCCTCGCCATAAGTACTGACGATGAACAGCGCCCGCTGCGTCTGTGCAAGCGTGTCTGCATCCAGCTCCGACAGCGAATTCAACTGCACGCCGATGCCCGCCAGATGGAAGGTGTCGGCGGTGAGTCGAGCGAATTCTTCGGCGCTGCCGGTCTGGCTCGCAAACACGATTCGCCACGAGGCCGCCGCGTTAGATGGAGCTGCCGACAAGCGGGTGGTGCGACTGCGCTTGATCCGCTCTCGTCGCACGATTAACAGGCACATCAATACGTAAACCGCCAGCGCGAGGCCGGCGGTTACGAGACGCACTGCATCGGGAGATAGTGCCACGTCGAGAGAGAGCAAAAGAGGCGTCATCGGTTACTGCGGCAAGACTTCCAGTGTGGCCGAGTACGCCAAGCGCCGGGCCGGTTGCGGCGCGCGCGGCTCACCCGGTGCGGCCTCCTGACGTGCCGGCCAACCGGCAGTTACCCAGTACATGCCGGCATTAGGCCACGTTACCGAAGCGACGCCGTTTTCATCGGTCACGAGCCGGAGTTCAGTCAGCACGCCGCGATATGTCACGCCGC
>CBFHCK010000381.1:0-2519 GCA_965653955.1 uncultured Spongiibacteraceae bacterium | reverse complement strand
CCGGCGTCGTGAACAACGTCAGCACCTGACTAACCAGCAGACCGCCCACCATCGTCAGACCGAGCGGCTGCCGTAATTCAGAACCGACACCGCTGCCGAGCATCAACGGCAATGCACCTAACAATGCGGCCATCGTCGTCATCAGGATCGGCCGAAAGCGCAGCAGACACGCTTCGTAAATCGCTTCTTCGGGCGACTTACCCTGCTCGCGCTCAGCTTCGAGCGCGAAGTCGATCATCATGATGGCGTTCTTTTTGACGATACCGATCAACAACACGATACCGATAATCGCAATGACGCTGAGATCGTTGCGCGATAGCAGCAGAGCGAGCAATGCGCCGATACCTGCCGACGGCAGTGTCGAGAGAATCGTGATCGGATGGATGTAGCTCTCGTACAACACGCCCAGCACGATATACATCGTCACGATCGCAGCGATGACCAACAGCAGCTCATTGCTGAGCGCGGCGCGAAATGCCGAAGCCGCACCGGCAAACTCGGTTTGCACACTGAGCGGCACCTGCAACTGCTCGCGCACGTTGTCGATCGCTTTTACCGCCGCACCGAGCGACGCGTGCTGCGCGAGATTGAACGAAATAGTCGCCGCCGGAAATTGTTGTTCGTGATTGATGACCAGCGCGGTCGCGCGCTCGGATACGGTTGCAATCGCGCTCAACGGAATTTGCTCGCCGGTGGTCGATGGCACATAGAGATCGCGTAACGATTCCGGTCCGCGCTGAAACGACGGCGCGGCTTCGAGCACGACACGATATTGATTCGACTGCGTGAAAATAGTCGAAATCAAACGCTGACCGAAGGCGTTGTACAACGCATTGCTCACCTCGGCGACGGTGACACCGAGGCGCGCTGCCGCTGCGCGATCGATATCGACATACGCTTCAGCGCCCTGGTTTTGAAAATCGCTGGTGACATCGGCCAGTTCGGGCAACTCGCGCATCGCGGTTAAAAGTTTCGGCACCCACTCCGCCAGCTCGTCGCTATTCGCGTCCTGCACCGTCATCTGATACTGCGTGCGACTCACCCGATCGTCGATCGTTAAATCCTGTATCGGCTGCATGAATAAGGTAATGCCCGGCACTTCGACTACGGCGGTCTGCAAGCGGCGAATAATGGTTTGCGCATTGTCGTCGCGATCGGCATGCGGTTTCAGATTGATCAGCATGCGGCCGCTATTCAACGTCGCGTTGGTGCCATCGATACCTATAAAAGAAGAAAGACTCGCCACCGCTGGATCGCGCAGGATTACATCGGCCAATTTTTGCTGACGCTCAGCCATCGCCGTAAATGAAATCGACTGCGGCGCTTCGGATATTGCCTGAATTACGCCGGTATCCTGCGGCGGAAAAAATCCTTTCGGTACCCACACGGCAAGCAATGCAGTCAACGCGATAGTGGCGAACACCACCCACAAGGTCTGGCGCTGACGCTGCAATACCCACTGCAACCAGATGCCGTAGCGCGCAATCAAACGATCGATCCATGCACCCGCTTCACGATAAAAACGGCTTTGCCGTTCCTCGGGAATATGACGCAGCATTTTGGCGCATAACATCGGCGTCAACGTCAGCGAAACGACACCGGAAATTAGAATCGCCACCGCCAGCGTAATCGCGAATTCACGGAACAGCCGACCGATGACATCGCCCATGAACAACAGCGGGATCAGTACCGCAATCAGCGATAACGTCAGCGAGATAATCGTGAATGCGATTTGTCGCGAACCTTTCAGCGCCGCCTGTAACGGCGATTCGCCTTTTTCTATATAACGCGAAATATTTTCGATCACGACGATTGCATCGTCGACGACAAAGCCGGTTGAAATTGTCAGCGCCATCAGCGTCAGGTTATTGATGCTGAAGCCGGCGAGATACATGACGCCGAACGTGCCGACAATCGACAGCGGCACCGCGAAACTGGGAATGATCGTCGCCGGCAGATTGCGCAGAAATAAAAAGATCACCGCAACGACCAGCGCCACCGCGAGCATTAATTCGAATTGCACATCGTGCACCGACGCGCGAATTGTCGTGGTGCGATCGGTGAGGACCGTGACATCGACCGCAGCCGGCAATGCCGCGCGCAATTCGGGCAGCAATTGCTGCACGCGGTCGGCCACCGCAATCACATTCGCGCCGGGCTGGCGCTGAATATTCAGAATCACTGCCGGCGTGCGATCCGCCCAGGCGGCGAGACGCACGTTTTCGGCGGCATCGACAGTCGAGGCGACATCGGCCAGACGAATCGGCGCGTTATTGCGATAGGCGATCACCAGATCGCGATATTCATCGGCAGAACGCAATTGCGAATTCGCATCGATGGTCGAGGCCCGCGTGGGGCCATCGAAATTGCCTTTCGCCTGATGCGAATTGGCATTGCCGATCGCTGTGCGCACATCATCGATGCTGAGCCCGTAAGCGGTGAGCGCCTGTGGATTAACTTGAATGCGCACCGCCGGTCGCTGGCCGCCCAACATTCCGTCGTGCTGGCGGCTGCACGGC
>CBFHCK010000380.1:0-2529 GCA_965653955.1 uncultured Spongiibacteraceae bacterium | reverse complement strand
CTCGAGCGCGTCAGTTTGCAATACGATCATTTTGATGCGGTCGTCTGTCGCAGCCGCATCAATCGCATCCACCATGTCCGATAATAATGTTTCGGGCGGCATATCGTTGTTGGCCATCAAATGAGTCAATGGATCAACGTAACTAATTTGATCGACCAACACGCCCGAGGGAAAAATAACGAGAGCGCTGCCAGCTGGCACCAACGGCGCTTCACTCTGAAAGACTCCAATCAGAACAATAATTAGCAATAGCAAAAAAATTAGATTGAATACAAAGCGGCGCAATGAATCGAGCAGCCCCCACCAAAACAGAAAAAACCGCTTAACCAAGCCAGGACGTTTTTGTTCCACCACCAATCCTCTTTGAAGATTTGTCTTTTGATCAGGCCGCGGCGCGATTTGCACGCGCACGCCAACGCAATGACAAAAGCGCGCCAAGAAACAGCGTAATCGATGCGAATAAATGCAAGCCATCTAATAGGCGCGGTTGCGGCACCGCAACTGCGATCACTGCCTGCGCGAAATACAATAACGAAACGAAGCTCAACCAGGCATAACTGTTAACACCGCGCCGTACGATGCCCGGCAATAGAATAAATAAAGGCAGCGATAAGGCACCCCACACTACCCAATTCGTTTGACGTCCACCCGTCGGCGCGATCAGCGTATTGATGACAATGATCGCGAGCATGATTCCCAGCGCAGCGATCGTGATGAAATGAGCGCGCCGTGCGAGTACTGCATAAGCCGTCATTGAGGGATCAACTCAAACACATTTTCCGGCGGGCGCCCCAACACCGCGCGATCACCACCAACAACGATTGGACGCTCGATCAGCTTCGGATGTTCACTCATTGCCTTCAGCAGGGCATGCTCATCCAGACCCTCATCGGCTAGGCCTAGCGTTTTATAGTCATCCTCACTTTTCCGCAGCAGCTCGCGCGCGGTGAATCGCAACTTCCGTAATAGCCCTTGCAGCTGAGCTGGAGTTGGTGGAGTTTCGAGATATAAAACAATGTTTGGATTCACACCGTTCTGCTCGAGCAATGCCAGAGTTTGTCGCGATTTGCTGCAACGAGGATTGTGGTAAATAGTGATTTCCTTCATGAAATTCCGCCGAATTTGGCTCTGATATACTGGCTCGAACTCATTATACACGGCGATTTTGCGTGACCAAGTCGACTACTTTTATCCGTATTCGCAATTCATTACAGTGGCAGCTGTCGCGTGATTTTTTGCTGCATCTATGGAAGCGATTTCAAAGCGATCAATGCCTTCGCACTGCGTCGTCGCTTACCTACATGAGTTTATTTGCCGTTGTACCGTTGTTAACTGTCGGTTTCGCGATGTTGTCTGCTGTCCCCGCTTTCGCAAAAAGCGGCATAGTCGTGCAGGATTTTGTGTTTTCTCATTTTCTGCCCAGTACCGGGCAAGAAATTCAAAGTTATTTAATGCAATTTTCTACTCAAGCCAAACGGCTCACCGGTATCGGCATTGCGTTTTTGGGTGTCACTGCAATAACGATGCTGATAACAATCGAAAAAGAATTCAATGCGATTTGGCGGATACGCGATAACCGGAAAGGGCTCAGCAGTTTTCTACGTTATTGGGCAATTTTGAGCTTAGGCCCCCTATGCGTCGGTCTAGCGATTGCGATCAGCACTTATCTCGCATCTTTTAAACTTCTGACTCAAGTAGATGCTTTTGGCATTCAGAAATTCTTATTCGTTATTACGCCTTTCTTCTTGACCGGCGCCGCGTTCACGCTGCTGTTTGCTGCGGTACCGAACTGTCGAGTGCCGATCAAACATGCATTGATCGGAGGATTCATTAGCGCTTTATGTTTCGAAATCGCCAAATATGTCTTTGCTCGCGTCATGGCTAATGCTAGTTATCAGCTGGTCTACGGCACATTCGCAGCGATTCCTCTGTTTTTATTATGGATTTATACGTCATGGGTGATTGTTCTAGCTGGCGCCGAACTGGTGTATGCCATTTCAAATTACAGTGGCCGCGATAGCCATCTACCGGATCTAATGGCTGGTCTCGCAGTTTTGCAGATATTGTGGCGGAAACATCAACACGGCGCGGTTATGAGCGATCGCGAAATTCTCAGACGACATTATTTGTTCGACCGATACACGTTGGCCGGCGAACATTGGAGCAGTTTGCGCGATAAATTAATTGCAGCGGGGCTCATAAAAACCAGCACTAACGGCGACTACATTCTCGGCCGTGACTTACATCAGTACATGCTGTGGGATTTATACAAGCTTCTTACTCCACACACAGAGTTTCCAGACTATCTATCGACAATCGAAGCATCGTGGTTTAGAGAGTCAGTTGCACTATTTACTGATTTGAACGCGCAACAATCCGAAAGCTTGCGAGTATCGCTCGGCAGATTATTCGAACAGCCGCAAAAAGAAGATCAATTAACCGAGGCAAATTAGCACTGCCATCTAAACCCATTGAAAGGCTCTGGTGTTGATGCAGCAGGGCATTCTGATTGAGGTGCCTGCCGATTTC
>CBFHCK010000379.1:0-2542 GCA_965653955.1 uncultured Spongiibacteraceae bacterium | reverse complement strand
AATGACACCAAAGAGGTCGCAATGACAACGCATAACACCCATTTCGCGCACCTTGCGGTGACCCTGATGCGCGATTTATCGCAGCCATCGACAGCCGAGCAGCGGTACCAGCGCTTGTTGACCCTGCTTGCCGACATGGTGCCCTGTGACGCGCTCGCGTTGCTGCAATTGCATGGCAACGTATTGCAGCCGCTGGCGGTGATCGGCCTCAGCGAAGACACGCTCGGCCGCCGGTTTATCGTTGCCGACCAGCCGCGTCTGGCGCGTATTCTGCTCAGCCGCGAACCCGTGCGCTTCACCGACGCGCAATTGCCCGACCCCTACGATGGACTTGTCGAAGGCGGGCCCCAGCATTTACCGGTGCACGACTGCATGGGCGTCGCGCTGTACGTCGCGAACGAGCCGTGGGGCGCGCTCACTTTCGATGCGCTCGAACCGGGCAGCTTCGATGGCATCGATACCGACGAACTGGGGCGCTGTGTTGAACTGATCGCACATTGGGCCGCAGCGGTAGACATCATCGATTCGCTGCGTGAACGAATCGATCGCGAACATCAATTCAGCCTGGCGCTACTCGCCCAACGCCATTCGCAGGAGCTCATCGGCAAGAGCCCGGCGATCGCAAAACTGCGGCACGACATCACCACCGTTGCGGCGTCGGATCTGACGGTACTGATCCTCGGCGAAACCGGAGTCGGCAAAGAGCTGGTTGCCGCGCAGATACACAGTCAGTCGGGGCGCGCCGCGCAATCGATGGTGCACGTGAACTGCGCCGCGCTGCCTGAGACGCTGGCCGAAAGCGAGCTGTTCGGACATCGACGCGGTGCCTTCACCGGGGCGGTCAGCGATCGCGCCGGTAAATTCGAGTTAGCGGATGGCGGCACGCTGCTGCTGGATGAAATCGGCGAACTGTCGCTATCGATTCAGGCGAAGCTGCTGCGCGCGCTGCAGAGCGGTGACATACAACGCGTAGGCGACGACCGACCGCTACGCGTCGATGTACGCGTGATTGCCGCGACCAATCGCGATTTGAAGAACGAAGTGGCGGCGGGGCGCTTTCGCGCGGATCTGTATCACCGGCTCAGCGTCTTTCCCATCGTGGTGCCGCCGTTGCGCGAGCGCGGGCGCGATGTACTGACGCTCGCCGGTTATTTTCTGGAGCGTAATCAGCAACGGCTGCATGTGCGCAACCTGCGACTGTCGGCGGAATCGCGCCAGGCGCTGCTCGATTACAGCTGGCCCGGCAACGTGCGCGAACTCGAACACCTGATGAGCCGCGCCGCATTATTAGCTGCCGCCGATCAGCGCCAACCGCAGCGCTGGATAACCATCGAACCGCGTCATCTCGGCCTGCAAACACAATCAATTGCAGCCGCGTCAATGTCACCGCAAAACGCGCCAAACACCACCATCACCTTTGCAGAAGCGCAACTCGCATTTCAGAAACGATGGCTGGAAAACGCGTTGCAACTACACGGCGATAACCTCGCGGCGACAGCACGCGCGATCGGTCTCGATCGCAGCAATCTGCACCGCTTACTGAAAAAACTGGGCGTGCGCTGAAGCTCGGTCTTGCGCGAGCGTCGCTGCATGCAACTTTGCGCGGCCGCCGCTCTCTATAAGTTTCAGGTTCTCAACAAGTTCAAACTCTAGAAAGAACGCAATGCGGACGCTTATGACAGAGGCGGCTTCCACCGAATTTCCCGTAGAAGTTCTCACCGCAGATACCGCCGCAACGATGCGCAGTGTGGGGTTGCGCTACGTCGACGATTCGCAACCCGGAATCACGCGGCGCATGGTGCGCGGAAAATTTCACTATTTCTTACCGGACGGCACTCCGCTTACCGATGCCGACGAATTAGCGCGCATTCGCAAACTGGCGATTCCGCCGGCTTATGACGATGTATGGATCTGCCCGCGCGCCGATGGTTATTTGCAGGCGACCGGCCGCGATGCACGACGGCGCAAACAATATCGCTATCACGCGCAATGGCGACAGCTGCGCGAGGCCACCAAATATCACCGCATGCTTGCGTTCGGTCGCGCGCTGCCGAAAATCCGGCGACGCGTGCGTCAGGATTTACTGCGCGCAGGATTATGTCGCGAAAAAGTGTTGGCGACGGTGGTGCGGCTACTCGAAACCACATTGATCCGCGTCGGCAATGAAGAATATGCGCGCACTAATAAATCGTTCGGACTCACCACGCTGCGCAACCGCCACGTCACCATTTCCGGCAACGGTCTGCTGTTTCGATTTCGCGGCAAGAGCGGCCAGCAACATGAAATCGCGCTCAGCGACGAGCGACTCGCACGCATCGTCAAACGCTGCCGAGAATTGCCCGGTCAGGAATTATTTCAATACGTCGACGATGACGGCGCGCGGCACGCCATCAATTCCGCCGACGTCAACGCTTATCTTCGAGAAATTACCGATGAGGATTTCACCGCAAAGGATTTTCGCACCTGGGCGGGCACAGTGCTGGCCGCGCTGGCGCTCGCGGATATTGAGCAATTCGCCAGCGCGACCGAAGCGAAACGCAAT
>CBFHCK010000378.1:0-2546 GCA_965653955.1 uncultured Spongiibacteraceae bacterium | reverse complement strand
GCGTCGGATGGCACAACACCGGATGCGGCCGTTTATGCACAAGGCCCAAGTGCGTTGGCCACGGGTGATGATAAAACCACATCCACGGCACCCAATCGATTCGCTGCGGTAACGCATCGCTCTGACGGTCGAACTCGATCACTTCGGCGCCCGCCATTTCTGCAGCATTCGCCGGGCGATTGGTGTCGATACGCGCGGCTCCGCCAATCGGCGGTACATGTTGCGCGTTAGTCCACGCGCGCATCGTACCGACACGTGGAATACGGTGGCACATCGATGCGCCGAGATAATCGTGATCGCCTGTCGCAAAAACGCCGCCGCCGTTATTCATCCACGTCGTTAATACCGCAAGCTCTGCATCGCTGGCGGGCAATGCGGCGGGTGAATTGATATTGGCATCGCTCGCACCGAAATTATCCGGCTTGAAACCGAAACACCATACTTCGTCGTAATGATCGAGAACATGCGAACCATCGGGCAGCGTGCTGTTAAAACGAAATCCCTGATATTTTGGATTCGTACCCGCCGGACTCGCCACAACGCTGAACGATGCATTCGAGCGCACACCGACGTCGACATGAAAATGCATGCAGCCGACCGTCGTTTCGCGCAGCAAACGAATCACGCGTTCGACGCCGAATGCCGACGCACCTGGCGACAAGCTGATTTCGGTATCGACGACGAACAAAATACGCGCGTGGTGAAAATGCAGTTTGATGTAATCGAGCAGCGCCGGACGCGCAATATCGATGACATGATCCAGTTTCAGATAATTTTCTGATTTCCAATAGCTTTCTATTGTTAAAGGCCCTTCCACTTTCAACTCATTTTCCATGATGGAGTCTCCATTTATTTATCTATCGGCCCCGCCGTTTTAGTTTTTCTCGATACGCCGTTTTGTGCGGTTTATCGATTTATAGCCGGCGGTTTAAATAGAACGGGGATGGATGGGCAAAAATTCGAAAACACGCTGGAATCGAAGCAGCGGCAAACTACATCGGCGGTTGCACACGCACTGCAAACGGATGACGCGTGCGCAACACGACGTTATCGGTATCCAACCAATCCCAGCGCGTGTACCACGCAGCCGGCGACGGGTCGTAAAGCATGACGTAAAGGCTGCTGGAAATCGGCCGGCGTACAGCGAATCGATAACCCACCTGCTCGTCCGCGTTCGCGCTTTGCGGTACGGTGAATCGAAAGCTTCCGTTCGCATCGGTGATTACGCTTGTGCTGTACACATCGCAAAAAAGGCCCGGGTGGTAGTAGCAAAGCAAGCGGCGAAAAATGGTCGGATTGTTACGCAGCTGCTGCTTGAACGATGCGTCGTCGTGCGATTTCGCAGCGGCGACGAGCATTTCGTAGCCGGGAATTTCGGGCAATCGCAAAATGTCGTCAAAATCGATCAAGGGTGTGTCGGCAAGCTCGCTGTATAAATCGACCGGTGCGGGTTTATCGAGCAACAGCATTCTGCAATGCGTCAATAATTCCGTCGGCAAATCGTCGGCTACATCGTTCAACGAACTCACCGCGTACAGATCAACCTGCACCCCGGCGACGGATTGTTCAGTATCGCCGTACAACGCCAATACCTGACCGGTAATAATTTTTGCGGTGCTATCAACAGCTGGCGCGACATATGTCGATTTATCCGACGCAATGCGATCGATGACATATGCGTTGCCGGCAATAGAAATTGTTTTGTGGTGATTCTGCCTGCCAATTGCCCGATTGACGTTCATGCTGCGACTCCGTTGCGATCGATCCAACCTTGTGCGGTCGAGATCAACATACGAGTTTTCGCCAACTTGCCGCTGTGCATTTACGTACTACAACCGTGTGAAATATTACCCATCGTCGAAGAGCCCGTCGGACGGTAATAAATCACACCGACTTGGCCAATTCTTTACAGCTGCGCGAACGCACGATGCTTATCGTGATCTCGAATCGCGCGCAAACCGATACACCGGTCCACGCGATTTCCGATGCCAAAGGATGCAGTGTTTCGGCAATACGGATTGACCGAAAAGGATTTCGCCATGGATGGCGCGCGCACATGGAAGTGCCACCTTCATCACGCTGCTGCCCGGCTCATTGAGCAAGAAATCAGGTTCATTAAATTCAAGAAATCAGGCTGATCAAATTAGTGAAACACATACCGACGTGCGGAGATTTTTTATCTCACCGGGCGCGCCGGTTCATTCAAGGAGAGATTGCAATGAACGACGAAATCAAAAAGGCCGTGCAGAAATCGCGTGCGTCTACACAGATCGCACATCCCGAACAACGCGCTAATTTCAAAACGTTGTTATTAACCAACCCGAATTATTTCGGCAACCTCGGGGAAAGTCCTTTCAAACCGGTGTTGCCCGTCGCGGGCAATACCCACTACGAAGAACTCGGCTGCGTGGGCTATCACCCCCAGCAAGAACGGCTCGAAGGTGTCGTATATATCTATCAGCCGTCCGGTTATGGCACCGGAGTTTGCGGTGCCGGCACGCCCGAATACGTGCGCTTTTATTTATCGTTCGACAACGGCGGCACCT
>CBFHCK010000377.1:0-2574 GCA_965653955.1 uncultured Spongiibacteraceae bacterium | reverse complement strand
ATAAAAAAGGGCCCTCAAAGGCCCTTTTTGACAACAGTTCGATCAGGCGACTTGCAGCGGAATTGCATTCGCGGCGTGGCTGACGCTGTTATCGGCGTTCATATAAATCAGGCGCGGCTTGAAGTTGATCAGCTCGGCTTCCGAGTAGGTGCCGTAAGCGCAAATGATGATGACATCGTCGACGTTCGCTTTATGCGCAGCGGCGCCGTTGATCGAGATCATCCGCGAGCCTTCTTCGCCGCGAATCGCGTAAGTGGTGAAGCGTTCGCCATTGGTGATGTTGTAAATCTGAATCTGTTCGTATTCGCGAATACCAGCCATATCGAGCAGGCGGCCATCGATTGCACACGATCCTTCGTAGTGCAGCACCGCGTGGGTCACGCGCGCTTTATGAAGTTTGCATTTCAGCATCGTTGAAAACATCGGGCGATTCCTCGAAAAACGGTTAACGCGGCCTGAAACGGGTTAACCGGCGGCCAACATACCCCAGTCCTGGCTGGGGTTGAGGTTGAGAGTGACGTTGTCGATCAGACGGGTGCGCCCCAAGTAGGCGGCAGCAAGAATCACCAGCTGTTCAGTATTCAACGTGACCGGGCCGAGCGTGCGCGCGTCCCGAATGGAAAAGTAGTCTGGTTTGAATCCGGCGATTTGCAAGGTTTCGCGCGCATGATTTTCGAGGTCTGCATAACTATCGAACCCGCAGGCAATCGCCTCGCGACATTCTTGCAACGCGCTATGCAACGCTGGCGCCAGCGAACGCTCCTCTGCGGTTAAATAACCATTGCGAGAGCTGAGCGCGAGCCCATCGGTAGCGCGCGCGGTTTCGACGCCGAGGATTTGAATCGGCATGCATAAGTCGGAGGTTAGCTTGCGAATAATCGCGAGCTGCTGGAAATCTTTCTTACCGAATATGGCGACATCCGGTTGCACGATCTGAAACAGCTTCGTGACGACGGTGGCAACGCCACTAAAGTGGCCGGGGCGGCTCGCGCCGCACAGCGTATCGGACAATTCGGGAACGGTAATTCGGGTCTGTGCATCGACGCCGTTCGGATACATTTCCTCGACGCCGGGAGTGAACAGATAGTTAGCGCCTTCGCCAAACAGCTTTTCCTTATCGGCGGCGAGGGTGCGGGGGTATTTGTCGAGATCTTCGGTCGGGCCGAACTGCAATGGATTGACGAAAATGCTGACGACTACGATATCCGCGATTTTCTTGGCGCGGCGTACGAGTTGCAGATGGCCTTCATGCAGATTGCCCATCGTCGGCACAAATGCAATGCGTTTGCCGACGCTTCGGTCGGCGGCAATGGCGGCGCGTAATTCTGCGGATTTCGCAACTATTTTCATATCACACCCAACAGTTGGGAATGCGGTTGATGAAAGCCAATTACCGATTTAGCAACGCCGATCCGTGAGCCGCTCCGCGACATGGCATTACGCGGTCAGAGCATCCGCAACTGCACATAATCTGTGCAGTTATGCCAGTGGCGGCAGAGTATGCCGTAATCAAAAGGTGGGTTCAACGATTTTTGGTAACAAATTGTTCACTCATTTGTTACTTAAAGAAGCAAAAATTTGTGATGGAGTTGACCGTTGTGCCAAAAAGTGGCGGCGATGCTACCGAGGATGCGGCGGCTCTACTCATAGCAGTGCTCGGGCGCGGGAAATGAGCCGTCTTTAACGGCCTTGGCGTAACCGGCGAACGCTTCGCGAATGCCGCCGGCGCCGGTCATAAAGTTGCGGACGAACTTGGGCGGACGATGGTTCATCCCGAGCATATCGTGCAGCACCAGCACTTGCGCATCGGTACCCGGGCCGGCGCCAATGCCGATGGTGGGAATGGTCAATGCCGCAGTGATTTCGCGCGCAAGTTGATGAGGCACGCATTCGAGAACCAGCAACGATGCACCGGCCGCCTCGACCGCTTTTGCATCCTCCAGAATCTTGCGCGCCTGTTCGGGCTGTCGTCCCTGCACTTTATAGCCGCCAAATGCATTGACCGACTGCGGAGTGAGGCCAAGGTGTGCGCAGACGGGAATGCCACGCTCGGTCATCAGTGAAATTGTTTCGAGCAACCATTCGCCGCCTTCCAGTTTTACGACATGCGCACCGGCACGCATCAGTTCCGCGGCGCTGTCGAGTGCTTGCGCAGGCAATGCATAGCTGCCGAAGGGCAAGTCACCAATGATCAGGCATCCCGAATTGCCGCGCGCAACGCAACCGATGTGATACGCCATTTCATCCACACTGACCGGCAGGGTGCTGCCATGACCTTGTACCAGCATGCCGAGCGTATCGCCAACGAGGATAACCTCGACCCCGGCTTCGCCGATGGTTTTGGCAAAAGTCGAGTCGTAGGCGGTCAGCACGGCGAATTTTTCGCCGGCATTTTTCATGGCCTGCAGCTGCGTGATGCTGACGTTCGGCATGGCGCTTACCTCGGATGCGATTTAAATAATGGTGGGATTGAAATAATGACGGCCGCGGCGAACAGAGCCGATGTAATCGAGTAGCAGATTGAAATCGCGCTCGCCGTTGGCAAAATCGATTTGCGCGGCATTGACGATCAAT
>CBFHCK010000376.1:0-2575 GCA_965653955.1 uncultured Spongiibacteraceae bacterium | reverse complement strand
GAAACCGGGTCGTCGCTCTGTGCGGGCGGGAGGACCCGCCTCAAGCGCAGCCGGTGTCGATTGAGCCCGTTGAAGAAGCCGGATATGGGTACCGGCGTGCGCGTTCGAAGGGACTTCGGGGGGGCATCGGTGCGGTACTCACCATCGGTATTCATGTCGCTGCGATTGCGATATTGCTGGCCAGCCGCACCACCGTGGATACCCAACCGGCTCCTATCAATGTCTCGCTCATTAGCGATGCGCCCCAGCAACAGCACGAGCAGCAGCTCGAAGTCACGCAAAAACCCCAATTCGATCGGCCCAAACTACATATTCCGCAACCGGACATTGCGCTGGCCGACGATGCGCCATCGCATGCGCCGGTGGCCGTTTCGGCAGCCGCTCCAGCTCAACGCGCCGAACCGGCGCAACCCGCGCAGACACAGCCGATTTTCGATGCCGATTATTTGAATAATCCGGCGCCTTCATACCCGCCTTTGGCGAAGCGCATGAAGGAGCAGGGCGTGGTGTATGTGCGCGTGCACGTTTCGTCCGAAGGACTGCCCGATCAGATCGAGCTGAAACGCTCGTCGGGCAGCATGCGCCTCGACGAGGCAGCGCTGGTCACCGTGAAGAAATGGCGATTTGTTCCCGCGCGACGCGGTGGCGAAGCCGTATCGGCGTGGGTAGTGGTGCCGATCGCGTTTAGTCTTACCGCCTAGTCTCCAAGGCAGTCCGTTTCGTCAGTCTGGTGGCTTTAGCCGAACAGACAATTTCTATCGATCGATGCCAGCGTGGTGCAACCGCTAAGCGCCATCGTTACCTCTAACTCCTCGTGCAACGTGCGGATCGCATGTGCCACTCCCAGCGCGCCTGCCGTTGCCAATGCCTGAATATAAGGCCGACCGATCAGCACTGCGGATGCGCCAAGCGCAACGGCTTTAAAGATATCGCTGCCGCGTCGAATACCACCGTCCAATAACACCGGCACGCGATCGGCGACAGCGGCGGCTACGCCCGGCAATGCATCGAGCGTCGCCGGCAGCGTATCGACTATGCGACCGCCGTGATTCGATACGATGATGCCGCGCGCACCCTGTTCAATCGCTAATTGCGCATCATCGGCGTCGAGAATGCCTTTGACGACGACGGGCAATCGCGTGTTTGCAGCCAGCCACGCCACATCTCCCCAGGTTGGCGCGTTCGCCATCAACTGATCGAACACAACGCTACCGTTCAGTTGGGTGATGGGATCGGATTCGAGTCCCTCCAGATTCACCGCAGCGACACCTGCCGGCAGATGAAATCCCGCGCGATGTTCGCGGTTGCGAATTCCTGCGATCGGCGCATCCACCGTGACGACAAGCGCCTGGCAGCCACATTGTTCGGCGCGTTGTACCAGCGCCAATGTGTGTTCGCGTCGCTGCTGAAAATACAGTTGAAACCACAGCGGTCCCGCAGAATTGGCAGCGATATTTTCAAGTCGCGTCGATGCGAGCGTGCTCACCACCAGTGGCGCGCCCATGATTTGCGCGCCGAGCGCGCTGGCGATTTCGCCGTCGGCATGGAAGAGCGTCTGATAGCCGATTGGCGCTAACAAAATGGGGTGGGGCAGCGTGTGGCCGAACAGTTCGAGCCTTGTATGCCCGCCACGTACGTCTCGTAGTACGCGGCTCTTCAAGCGCACGCGGTCGAATGCGGCGCGGTTGTCGCGCAGGGTGATTTCATCGGCGGCGCCGGCAACGAGAAATTCCCAGGCGTTATCGTCGAGGCGTTCGCGGGCGAAGCGTTCGTAATCGGCGAGCGCGGCGATCTCGCGCGGAATGGCGGTGAGCGGCGGCGGAAGAGAGTGAGTGTTGTTCATGTTCACAATTAGGCACTCACAGTTCAGCCCATTGCCGCAGCAGGTTGTGGTAATGGCTGGTCAGCGACACCACTTCGGTCGAATCGCCCAGTTGCTGGCGCAATTGCACGATCGTCATATCCAGATTGAACAGCATCGCGCGGCGCCAATCGTCACGCACCATGCTTTGTATCCATGTGACCGCTGCCAGACGAGAGCCGCGTGTCACCGGTTCGACCCGATGCAAACTGGTCGATGGGTAAACAATGGCATCGCCAGCCGGGAGTTTTACTTCATGGGTGCCGTAAGCGTCCTCGACGACTAATTCCCCGCCGTCGTAATCCTCGGGTGCGCTGATAAAAACGGTAACGGATACATCGGTGCGCACGGCTGTCTGCCGATTCGGATCGCGCTGAATCGCGTTATCGACATGGTTGCCATAGTGGCCTGCGTTTTCGTAGCAATTAAACAACGGCGGAAGAATCTGATGGGGTAATGCGGCTGCGATAAATAATGGATGCCGCTCCAGCGCCCTACGGATTATCGGCCCGAGTTTTTCACCCAATGGCGTCGCTGCGGTGAGTTGCCGATTCTGCTTGCGCTGGGTCGCTTGTCCGCCGGAAGTGGCGGCACCGTCAGACCAGTCGGCGGATTGCAGCGTGCGATGCAACTCGGCAATTTCAGCCGTGCTGAGTACTTCTGGGATGTGCAGCAGCATGACGATCCTCGGTCCAAAAAATAAAGCCCGCCGGA
>CBFHCK010000375.1:0-2585 GCA_965653955.1 uncultured Spongiibacteraceae bacterium | reverse complement strand
TAAGCTCGCCCGCATCCCAGTTAGCCAGCGCAGAACCATGACCGCACCGATCAGTCAGCAGGAATTTGCCCGCCGTCGCCGCGATTTGATGGCGCAGATGGAACCGAACAGCATCGCCATCGTGCCCGCCGCGCGCGAAAAAATTCGCAATCGCGATGTTGAATATCCGTTTCGCCAGGACAGCGATTTTTATTATCTGACCGGTTTTCCCGAACCCGACGCGGTGCTGGTGTTACTGCCGGGCCGCGAGCACGGCGAGTTCGTTTTGTTCTGCCGCGAACGCGACCCGACCATGGAATTGTGGAACGGCTATCGCGCCGGCCCTGAAGGTGCGTGCGAACGCTACGGCGCCGACGATGCGTTTCCGGTCGGCGATATGGACGACATTCTGCCGGGGCTGATCGAAGGCCGCGATCGTGTGTATTACGCGATGGGCCGCAATGCCGATTTCGATCGCCGCGTGATGCAATGGATCAACGTGATCCGCTCGAAAGTCCGCGCCGGCGCGCATCCGCCCGGCGAATTTCTCGATCTCGATCATCTGCTGCACGATCTGCGTTTATTCAAAAGCGCGGCGGAAATTCGCCTGATGCGCGAAGCCGGACAAATCTCCGCACGCGCCCATTGCCGCGCAATGCAATTCTGCGAACCCGGCCAATACGAATATCAGCTCGAAGCGGAAATCCTGCACGAATTCGCGCGCGGCGGCGCACGCCATACCGCATACGGTTCGATTGTCGGCGCCGGCGCGAATGGCTGCATCCTGCATTACCGCGAAAACGACGCGCAGATTCGCAGCGGCGATCTGGTGCTGATCGACGCTGGCTGCGAGCTGGAGCATTACGCCTCCGACATCACGCGCACGTTCCCCGCCAACGGCAAATTCACTAAAGAGCAACAGGCGCTGTACGAATTGACGCTGGCAGCGCAGCTCGCCGCGATCGACACGATCAAAGCTGGCGCGCACTGGAACGAACCGCACGACGCGACGGTGCGCGTGATCGCGCAGGGGTTGATCGATCTCGGCCTGCTCAGCGGCGACTTGCAGGAAGTGATCGAGAACGAATCGTACAAGGCGTTTTATATGCACCGCGCCGGTCACTGGCTCGGCATGGATGTGCACGATGTTGGCGATTACAAAGTCGGCGGCGACTGGCGCGTGCTCGAACCCGGCATGGCGATGACAGTCGAGCCCGGCATTTATGTCTCGCCGCACAACACCGAAGTCGCGCGCAAATGGCGCGGCATCGGTATCCGTATCGAAGACGATGTGGTGATCACCAAAAAAGGCTGCGAAGTGCTGACCGGCGATGTGCCGAAAAGCGTGCGCGATATCGAAAAACTGATGCGTGGCAGCCGCGCGGCATGAGTGAGGGCCCGAGCGCATCGCGTCCCGATTACGATGTCGTCATCGCCGGCGGCGGCATGGTCGGCATCAGCTTCGCGCTCGCGCTGAATCATTTATCGCAGGGCGCTTTACGCATTCTCGTCGCCGAAAGTTTTCCGGTTCCCGCCAGCACGCAATCGCCGCCCGCCTACCGTCCCAGTTTCGACGCCCGTGCGACCGCGCTGGCGTACGGCAGCCGCTGCATTTTCGAAAACCTGCGAATCTGGAATGCGCTCGCGCAGCACGTCACCGCGATCACCGATATTCATGTTTCGGAACGTCAGCGCTTCGGCAGCACCACTCTGCACGCATTGCAGCGCGGCTGGCCGGCGCTCGGTTATGTGGTCGAAAACGCCTGGCTCGGCAATGTGCTGCTCGATGAGTTGCGCAAGCACGGCGCCATCGAATGGATGAATCCCGCGCACGTGATCGACTGCGCCCCCGGCGAACACGTCGCCACGGTGACGATCGACCACGGCGGTACGCTGAAGAAAATCACCGCCGGCCTGCTCGCGATCGCCGACGGCGCGCAATCGGGCCTGCGCGAAAAATTGCACATCGGCGCGCGCACGGTCGAATACGACAAGCAGGCGATTATCGCGAATGTCTGTTGCAGCCAACCGCACAGCGGCTGGGCGTACGAACGGTTTACCGATTGGGGCCCGATGGCGTTATTGCCACGCGATGCCGCGCCCGCTGATCCCGGTATTAACGGCGGAGGGCCTCACGCCGGCGCGCCGCGCATGGCGCTGGTCTGGACCATGGACGACGCGCGCGCCGAGCAATTGCTCGCGCTCGACGATGCGGCGTTTCTCACGACATTGCAGCAGCGCTTCGGCGACCGGCAGGGGCGCTTCACGCATATCGGCCAGCGCTATCACTACGCATTGAAGATGGTCACCGCCGACGAACAGATTCGCCGCCAGATCGCGGTGATCGGCAACGCCGCGCACAGCCTGCATCCGGTGGCCGGCCAGGGTTTCAATCTGGCGCTGCGCGATGTGCAGCGGCTAGCGGAAATCGTCGCGGCGGCATTTGCGAACAACGAGGCAATCGGCGAACTGGCCGTGCTGCGCCGCTACGAAGAAATGCAATCCGCCGACCAGGCGCGCACGCTGCTGTTTTCCGATCGGCTCACCGATGTCTTCGAACGGCCCGGTCTGTTGATCGGCGGTTTACGCCACATGGGTCTGCTCGC
>CBFHCK010000374.1:0-2601 GCA_965653955.1 uncultured Spongiibacteraceae bacterium | reverse complement strand
GTTCTTCGGCTCAGTCAGAATGCTAATCAATGCAGCGATATCCAACTCTTCCAGCGTTGCAATGACGGGCAGACGACCGACGAATTCCGGAATTAAACCGTAGCGGATTAAATCTTCCGGCTCGACATCGGCGAGAATTTCACCAACATTACGCCGCTCGTCTTTGCTCTTCACTTCGGCGCTGAAACCGATACCGCCCTTTTCGGAGCGATCGCGAATCACCTTATCCAAGCCGGCAAACGCGCCGCCGCAGATAAATAGAATATTTGAGGTATCGACCTGCAAAAACTCTTGCTGCGGATGCTTGCGACCGCCTTGCGGTGGCACCGACGCGACGGTGCCCTCGATCAGCTTCAGCAATGCTTGCTGTACACCTTCGCCAGACACATCCCGCGTAATCGAAGGGTTATCGGATTTCCGCGAAATTTTGTCGATTTCGTCAATATAAACGATACCCATCTGCGCTTTTTCGACGTCGTAATCGCACTTCTGCAACAACTTCTGAATGATATTTTCGACATCTTCGCCGACATAGCCGGCTTCGGTCAGGGTCGTCGCGTCGGCAATGGTGAACGGCACATCAAGCAACCGCGCCAGCGTTTCAGCCAGCAACGTTTTACCGCTGCCCGTCGGTCCAACCAACAGAATGTTGCTCTTGCCGAGCTCCACTTCCTCTTTCTTCGAGTTATCGCCAACGCGAAGTCGCTTGTAGTGGTTGTAAACCGCTACCGCCAGCACTTTCTTGGCGTGCTGTTGACCGATGACGTACTGGTCGAGGATGGACTTGATTTCATGCGGTGTAGGTAGCCGATCGCGAGCATTATCGCCGCTACTTTCCTGCACTTCTTCCCGGATAATATCGTTGCAAAGATCAA
Source organism: uncultured Spongiibacteraceae bacterium (assembly GCA_965653955.1). Lineage (GTDB taxonomy): Bacteria > Pseudomonadota > Gammaproteobacteria > Pseudomonadales > CAMLJR01 > CAMLJR01. The sequence continues at coordinate 1,726 of CBFHCK010000374.1, read as the reverse complement.
CGCATTCATCGCAGATGAATACCGAAGGACCCGCAATCAGCTTGCGTACTTCGTGCTGACTCTTGCCACAGAAAGAGCAGTACAGCAACTTACCGTTGTCGCCGCCGCTGTCCTTGGTGTGATCACTCATGGGAACTTAACCCTCTCGATGCGGACAGAAAAAGCCCTGTCCGCGCTAAAGATGCTGCCATTCGCCGGCTTTTGCAAGTCTGGAAACCTAGGTCTTGCTAGACGGGCGCTCCGCGAGAACCTGGTCTACAAGACCGTAATCACGCGACTGTTCAGCATTCATGAAGTTATCGCGCTCGGTATCACGCTCGATGGTTTCAAGCGTTTGTCCAGTGTGCTTGGCCATCAGCTCGTTAAGGCGCTGGCGAATGATCAGAATTTCACGTGCATGAATGTCGATGTCGGTCGCTTGGCCTTGGGCGCCACCGCTCGGCTGATGAATCATCGTCCGTGCATTCGGCAGAATGAAACGTTTACCGGGCGCACCGCCACTTAATAGAAATGAACCCATGCTGGCCGCTTGGCCGATACACATCGTGCTGACATCAGGCTTGATGAACTGCATGGTGTCATAAATCGCCAAGCCGGCAGTGACTGAACCGCCCGGCGAGTTGATATATAGATGAATGTCTTTGTCTGGATTTTCGGATTCGAGGAACAGTAATTGCGCGACGATCAGATTCGCCATGTGATCTTCAACCGGCCCGACACAGAAGATCACGCGCTCTTTCAGCAACCGGGAATAAATATCGTACGAGCGTTCACCGCGTGCGGTTTGCTCTACGACCATGGGAATCAAACCCAAGTTATTGATCGTGCTTTTATTTCTTCCATCGAAAGAATAATTCGACATACTCAGCTCACTTTTCCCGCCACTTGATAGTTGTTCGGACTGCCTGCGCGAGCCGGGCAGTCCGTTTAGCAGTGTAGCCGTTTGTCGAAGTAGAGTCTGCCCTCACGCACCCTCAGCTTTGAGGGCTTCTTCGTAGCTGCAGGCTTTATCCGACACCTTAGCTCGGCTGAGAATCAATGCGACCACTTGATCTTCAATCACCATGGCTTCGACGCCCTGCAGTTGCTGGCGGTTGCCATAGTAATAGTCGACTACTTCCTGTGGGTCTTCGTAGGTTGAAGCCATCTCTTCGATGGTGGCACGCACTTTCGCGGCATCGGCTACCACTTTCTCGCTGCCGATGATTTCGCTCAGGATCAAGCCCAACTTCACGCGACGCTCTGCCTGCGCACGGAACATGTCATCAGGGAGAATGCTGGCGAAGTCGAGATTGGCGTTACCACCACCGAATTGCTGAACGGTCTGATTGCGCAGTACGCCGATTTGTTCCTGAATCAACGCCTTGGGGACTTCGAGATCGGCGTGCAGATTGATCACACCATCCATTACCTGATTCTTGATTTTGTTCTTGGTCGCGTTCTTCAGTTCGCGGGCCATATTTTCTCCCACTTCCTTGCGGAACTGCGCTTCGCCACCGCCTTTGATGCCGAACTTAGCGAACAGCTCATCGTTCAGTTCGGCCAGCTTTTGTTCCTTGACGGCATTGACCTTGATCTTGAACTCGACTGCAGCGCCCTTCAGCTCTTCGTTGTGGTAATCGGCCGGAAAGCTGAGCGGAATAACTTTCTCTTCGCCAGCTTTCATGCCGACGATACCGTCCTCAAAGCCCGGGATCATGCGGCCAGAGCCGAGCATCAGATCGGA
>CBFHCK010000373.1:0-2610 GCA_965653955.1 uncultured Spongiibacteraceae bacterium | reverse complement strand
CAGGGACATAATCCAAAGCCGTTTGATTACCGCGCATCGCGAGCATCCAATCGTGCAGGTTGTGCGTGACCGCACCCGAGCCGACCACCAAAATGTTTTGCGCCAATAATGGCGCCAACACCTGCCCCAACCGATAGTGATAGTCGGCACCACGCTGCGTTTGCAGCGACAACTGCAGCACCGGAATATCCGCTTCCGGAAACATCTCCCGCAATGGAATCCATGCGCCATGATCGAGTCCGCGCTGGGGATTCAATTGCACGGAAAAACCGCCGGCGCTCAATCGCTCAGCTATTTGCATCGCCAAATCCGGGGAACCTGCCACAGGATAGTGCAATCGATAAAGCGCTTCGGGGAAACCAGCGAAATCGTGAATCGTCGACAACTGTGGCGCCGATGTGACTTGCAGCGCGTGCGCCTCCCAATGCGCGGAGATCAGCAAAATTGCCGCAGGTCGCTCAAGGCCTTTCGCCAATTGTCGCCACGCGACAACCGCATCATCGCGCTCCAATGCGATCATCGGCGAACCATGTGAAATAAAAAGCGAGGGCTGAACGGACATACGCGATCTCCTGAGCGAAATCGTCGCGATGTTACATCCTCTGTTGTTCCAGCGCGCGTAACTCATACGAATATTCGCGGCAGTTTTTCCATAGCCACGTTTCGATTTCATCGATGCTGCGAAAGGATGCGGAGCGGCCGGATTTGGATTTTTTACGCGTTTTTGTCGGCGCTGCGGAGCGTGCTTGTTCGCTCTGCCGTAGCTGTTGCAGCTTGGCTTTTTCGCACTCGCGCCATTCAGCGCTGTGGGCCATCGAAGCCATCAGACTAACGAGAAGAAACAACGATAAATAGAAACGCATAACCACCTCCTTGTGGCACTTATGAAAAGCGGTATTGATAAAAAGAATTTAACGCAGCGAGTTATTAATCATAGTTCGCGCCGGCGGCGGATGTTGATGCTGCACGTCATACATCGATTGCAGCTCCCGCAACCATTCGGTCGTTTCGAAGTTTTTATTCAACGCCCAGTGCGCGCCGATTTCACCGACGAACAACGTATCGTTGGAATAAATGAAACTACCGAGATAATTGCGAATCGCGTCCGCCGAGTTCAGCGAGAACAGCAACCGGCAGGTCTCGCAAACTCGAGTTTGCTGCTGCGCATCCAGATGCCTGAAAAACGGATAGTACTCGTCGGGTTCGCGGTGTAATTCAAACACCACACAGTAAATTGCCATTTCCGTAAGGCCTCCCAACCGTGGAGTCGAACCGATGATTCCCTTACATATAAGAAAGATTAAGCGCGGTTAAGTCAAGCAACCAAACCAGCACCCCGCGCTCGCGGTGCCCGACGACGCTTATTGCGGATCGACTGCTTTGGCTACCGCATCTTTAATCAGCGGTTGCAGCTCGCCCTTTTCATGCATCTCGCACACGATGTCGCAGCCGCCGATCAATTCGCCGTTGACCCACAACTGTGGAAACGTCGGCCAATTGCCGTACTTCGGCAGGTTCGCCCGAATATCCGGATTAGAGAGCACGTCGACATACGCAAAACGCTCACCGCAGGCCATCAGAGCCTGTGCCGTCCGCGCCGAAAATCCACACTGCGGTTGATTGGGTGAACCTTTCATATAAAGGATGATCGGGTTCGTGCTGAGTTGCTCTTTGATGACTTCAATAACGTCCATACATCTACCTTCGGATTGCGGGTCACTCTTGAGCGAAAAATTGTACACGGATTGCGATTTAAATCCGAGTACGGCACTCAAGCTTGTGATTCTGCGCAGGCTGGCGACATTTGCCCAAGCCCCGAATTGCCTATATGATTGCGCGCTTGGTTGGGCAGCTTTGGGCTGCCTTTTTGCGTTTTTGATGGCAGCGTTTTTGAGATTACTACCGCTATGGCGCAGCTCGCGTTGATGAATACTTATGGCAGATTGCCGGTGACTTTCGAACATGGCGAAGGCGTATGGCTGTTCGATACCGACGGCAAACGCTATCTCGATGCACTGAGCGGCGTGGCGGTGAACGCATTGGGTCATGGCCATCCCGAATTGGTCAGCGCAATTCAACAGCAAGCTGCCAAGCTGATTCACACCTCCAATATTTATGGCGTTCAGCGTCAAACGGAACTCGCGGATGCATTGTGTCGCGTATCGGATATGCAGAAAGTGTTCTTCTGCAATTCCGGCGCAGAGGCGAATGAAGCGGCAATTAAGCTGGCGCGGCTGTTTGGTCATAAAAAGAATATCGATCGCCCGACCATCATCGTGATGGAGCAATCGTTTCACGGCCGTACGATGGCAACACTGACGGCCTCCGGCAGTCGCAAAATCCAGGCTGGCTTCGAGCCGTTAGTCGCCGGATTTACGCGGGCACCGTTCGGCGATTTTGAAGCCGTGCAAACGATTGGCCGCAATAACCCCGATGTGGTGGCGATTCTGGTCGAACCGGTTCAGGGTGAAAGCGGTATTCACGTTCCTCCGACCGGCTTCCTTAAACAATTGCGCGAGCTGTGCGATCAGCGCGGCTGGCTGCTGATGCTCGACGAAGTACAAACCGGCAACGGTCGCATGGGTAACTACTTCGCCTATCAACGTGAAG
>CBFHCK010000372.1:0-2615 GCA_965653955.1 uncultured Spongiibacteraceae bacterium | reverse complement strand
ATCACCGGTCAGATTATTCACGTTAACGGCGGCGGCTATTCGGGTGTTTAACCATCGATCGCGATTTCTCGCTAAGGATTTCAACGTGAAAGCGAAAGAAAAGAAGTGGGCGAAGTTCGATCAAAAATTGGTGATGGTGGGATTTGGCAGTATTGGTCAGGGCGTACTGCCGGTTCTGCTTAAACATATCGATATGCAGCCGAGCCAGATAAAAATAATTTCGGCGAGCGAGAACAAGCAGGGCATTGCCGCCGAGTTTGGAATCGAACATATCGCGCAACCCCTCACCGAGGAAAGCTACGAAGCGGTGCTCGCTTCGCATTTGCAAAAGGGCGACTTCCTGCTCAACTTATCGACCGATGTTTCGAGCCTGGCATTAATTCGTTTCTGTTGGCAGCGCGGCGTGTTGTATCTCGATACGTGCATCGAACCTTGGGCGGGACGATATAACGATCCTTCGAGCTCATTATCGCAGCGTTCGAATTACGCGTTACGCGATGAGCTTTTGTCGTTTCGGCTGGACAAGCGCGATGGACCAACCGCCGCGATTACGCAGGGCGCGAATCCGGGATTGGCATCCGCCTTCGTCAAACAGGCGTTAATGAATATTGCCGCCGATAACGGCCTTTCATTCGACAAGCCCGCCAGTTACGAAGACTGGGCTGCCATCGCGTGCAAGCTAAACATTAAAACCATTCATATTGCTGAGCGAGATACGCAAATTTCGGCGCGCCATAAGCAGCGCGGCGAATTCGTCAATACATGGTCGGCTGATGGCTTTATTTCCGAAGGTGTGCAGCCCGCCGAGTTGGGTTGGGGAACGCACGAAAGACATTTTCCCGACGATGCCTCCCGACACGGTTATGGATGCGACGCAGCGATTTTTTTGCATCGTCCCGGCGCCGGCACGCGCGTACGCAGCTGGACGCCGCTACAAGGGCCTTATCACGGATTCTTAATTACCCACGGTGAATCCATTTCGATCGCCGATCATCTAACGCTGCGCAAAGACGGAAAAATTATCTATCGGCCCACTGTGCATTACGCTTATTACCCCTGCGATGACGCCGTGCTGTCGTTACATGAATTGGCCAGTAACAACTGGCGACCACAAAGTAAACAACGCATCTTGCGCGACGAAATTATTGAAGGAACCGATGAACTCGGCGTTCTGTTGATGGGCAACGAAAAGGGCGTTTATTGGTACGGTTCGCGGTTGACGATAGAACAAGCGCGAAAGCTCGCACCGTATAACTCCGCCACGAGTCTGCAAGTTGTCGCCGGCATTCTGGGCGGCATTATCTGGGTATTGCGCAATCCGAACGCGGGTGTGGTAGAGCCCGACGATATCGATTCCAACGAGGTACTCGAAGTGGCGTCGCCCTATCTCGGCGAATTGGTCGGCGAATATAGCGATTGGACGCCATTACGCAATCGCACCGATTTATTCGAGGAACCCATCGATCGCGACGATCCGTGGCAATTTATTAATTTCCGCGTGAGCTGACATCGAGCCCGCCTCTGCACACGCACGGAGGAAATCGAGTTGCTGTTGGAAAAGGAATTGGGGCTGATCGAACGCTCGTATTACGAAGCGAGTGTCGAGCGACCACCCGCGCAGAAGCCGTTGGCGGAACACGCGAGCGCTGACGTGTGTGTGGTCGGTGGCGGCTTCAGTGGAATATCGGCGGCGCTTGAGTTGGCAGAGCGCGGTTTCTCGGTGGTTTTACTCGAAGCGCAGCGAATCGGCTGGGGTGCTTCCGGTCGCAACGGCGGCCAAGCGATCATCGGCTTCGGTAGCGATGGCGAGCAAATTATCGAGTCACAGCTCGGCATCGACGAAGCGCGACGTGTATGGAATTTTTCTGTCGAAGGCCTGCAATTATTGCGCGAGCGTATTCAACGCTATGCGATCGAATGCAATTACACATCCGGCTATTTGAGCGCGGCGGTAAAACCTACCAAAGTCGCCATGTTGGAAAAATGGGCCGCGCATTTACGTACGCAATACGACTACCCGATGGAGTTTATCGATCCATCGCAGATTCGCGACTGGATTGCGAGCGATCGTTTCCACGCAGCGATATACGATTCGAATTCCGGGCATTTGCATCCACTGCGTTACTGCCTCGGTCTTGCAGCAGCGGCGCGCGATGCCGGTGTACGTATTTATGAAAACTCAGCAGCGCGCGTTTTGCGCCGCGGTAAAAAGCCAGTAATTAAAACCGCGCTGGGCGAGGTTAGTTGCGATTTCGTGGTGCTGGCCGGCAATGTGTATCTCGGCGAATATGGAAACGGTATTGCCCCCGAGCTTGCATCGCGCATCGTTCCGGTCGGCACCTATATCGTCGCAACGCAACCGATGCCATCGCAACGAGCCGACGCGTTATTGCGTAATCGCGTGGCCGTATCGGATACCAACTTTATTCTTGATTATTTTCGGCTGAGTGCGGATAACCGTCTGTTGTTTGGCGCCGGCGAAAATCTTACCGGCAACACGCCGCGGCATTTACTTTCCGATATGCGCAGACGCTTGCTGGCACTACCAGGCGCTGATTCAGGCCGCGGTCGCGGCGTACCGGCCTCCGTGCATCTCGGGACGACCGCCCGCGCGG
>CBFHCK010000371.1:0-2616 GCA_965653955.1 uncultured Spongiibacteraceae bacterium | reverse complement strand
CAGACAGAGCGATGCTACAGAGAAGTTGCCGGATTTTACTGCGACGCCGTTTTGTCGCTCAGATGCCTCTGCTCTAATCGGCGTGGCTGTTAATAACCCACTTATCCTTCCCACGACCATGCCCTTAATCAATTAGGGTGGAGAAAGCGTAGTGTACGCGATGTATAAACTCCAATGATTTTAATAAGGGATTTCGCAAGGCATTATTTTGAAATAAAAAAATCGGGATATTTGAATATTGGTTTTAAATAATTCTAAGCTCCGCCATAGCCTTAAGAAAAATAGGATTAATTTTTTATAGCTAACTAATTCTTGTCACTGTCGCGATAACAGAGCTTCCACTGCGCGCACAGTTTGTTCAAGCGACGTGCGATCGGCACAACGCAGCGTTGCATGGCCGACTTTGCGTCCGGGTTTGAACGCTTTTCCGTAAACATGCGGATGGCAATTTTCGAGCGCTGTGAGTTGTTCAAGCGGCGGAATCGAACCAATAAAATTCACCATCGCGCTTTCGCCATTTTTGGCAGTTGAGCCGAGCGGTAAGCCAGCCACCGCACGCAGGTGATTTTCGAATTGACTGCATTCGCTGCCTTCAATTGTCCAATGCCCGGAGTTGTGAACGCGCGGCGCAATCTCGTTTGCAGTAAGACCGCCGTCGACTTCAAAAAATTCGAAGGCAAGTACGCCGACGTAATCGAGTTTGTCGAGCGTACGCGTCGCGTAATTTTCAGCGAGTGTTTGCAGCGGATGAGCAGTGCTGGCGATCGATAAACGCAAAATTCCGTCGCGATGCGTGTTGTGCACGAGGGGGTAAAAGCGCGTTTCTCCGCTACGACCACGCACTGCGATCAGCGATACTTCGCCAGTGAAATTAACGAAACCTTCGAGCAGGCACGGCACATTGCCCAGTGTGGCAAATGCCCCTTCGACATCGCTCGTTACACGCAATACTTTTTGACCTTTACCGTCGTAACCGAGCTGACGCGTTTTTAATACCGCAGGCAACCCAATTTGCGCAACGGCATTTTCCAAATCCTGTTGCGATTCGATATTCGCGAACGCCGGCGTTGGAATGTCGAGTTCGCGAAAAAGATTTTTTTCTAGCCACCGGTCGCGCGCGGTACGCAATGCGTTCGCCGATGGATACACCGGTACGAACTGCGATAAAAACGCGACGGTATCGGCCGGCGCATTTTCGAATTCGAATGTCACCACATCGCACTCTTCGGCGAGCATGCGCAAATGCTCGTTATCCGAATAATCCGCGCATAGATGTTCACCGAGCTCGGCCGCACAGGCATCGGGGGCCGGATCGAGAAATACGAAATGCATGCCGAGGGGATGTCCCGCTAACGCGAGCATGCGACCGAGTTGGCCGCCGCCGATGATGCCGATTTTCATTGCGCTTTGTTCTTCATAGTTTCGACTCGAGCCGCGGGTCAGGATTGTCGAGCACCGTTTGCGTCTGCTCGGCGCGGAATGTCTTCAACTTCTGCGCATATTGCGGATATTTATTGCCGAGAATGCTGGCCGCCAACAATGCGGCGTTAATCGCACCGGCTTTACCGATCGCCAGTGTCGCCACGGGAACACCGGCGGGCATTTGCACGATGGATAGCAATGAATCGACGCCGCTCAGCATCGACGATTGCACCGGTACACCCAGCACCGGTAAGTGCGTTTTTGCTGCGCACATGCCGGGTAAATGTGCCGCGCCGCCAGCGCCGGCGATGATCACTTCGATGCCGCGACTTTCGGCATTGGCCGCGTAATCGAATAATAAATCCGGTGTGCGATGCGCCGAAACCACCTGGATTTCATGCGGAATATCGAGGCGATCGAGCATTTCTGCGGTGTGCTGCAGCGTTGCCCAATCCGATTTTGAACCCATGATGACGCCGACCAGTGCGCTCATTGCCTGTTACCTGTATTTGTCATCGATTACCGACCGATAAAAATAAATTAGCCCCGGCGCTTTTCTTTCGGAATCGCGGAACAGGGCTGACGGCTTAGTTTGAAATATTGAGGCGGGGGAGTTTAGCTTCTCAAAACGGGTTAGTCGACCTTGGCACGCGCCAGTGCCATCCAGAATGCCGCGACCAGCGTACCGGCCATTGCCAGCCCCATATCCTTCTGCGCATCCCATTCATCGCCCTGCGTACCGAGATACGCCACGCCGAGATCGCCGCCAAAAAATGCCGCCGCGGCCCATTCGATGACTTCATAAATACCGGCGTGCGACATGATGAATGCCATCACCAGTAAATATCGCAAAGCTTGCGGGCGGGTGATGCGCGGCGCGAACAATTCCCAAAATGCAGGGAACAGCAACGCGCCATAAAGAAAATGCACCAATCGATCGAAATGATTGCGCTGCAAACCGAGTACATCGCTTAAGCGATAGCCGCTCAGCGCTTGCAGCCAATCGTCATACGGAACTTCCGCATACGTGTAATGTGCGCCGACGGCATGGAGCAGCATGAAAATCCATAGCAGCGTGTAGGTCAGGTTGCTAAAGCGATAATGTTTGAAGCCGAAAATAATTAGCGGAACCGCGATAACCACCAGCGCATTTTCGAGCAGCCAGTCGTGGCGATCGAGTGGAGTGATGGCGAG
>CBFHCK010000370.1:0-2651 GCA_965653955.1 uncultured Spongiibacteraceae bacterium | reverse complement strand
ACCGTGACGCGCCTCGACAACGACGACAAACCGCAAACCATCGCTCTAACACAATTACTCAGCGGCAACCGGGTGCTGGTCGGGGCCGGCCAATATGTACCGGCCGACGGTGTGCTGCTCGATACCGATGCCAGCATTAACGAAGCGGCGCTGACCGGCGAATTCATGCCGGTGCACAAACAACCCGGCGATCGATTATTGGCGGGCAGTATCAACGGCGAGCAGACGTTGACGATGCGCGCAGAAAATATCGGCACGCAGACGCGTCTCAGCGCGATTCACCATTTGAGCCGTCAGGCATCGGCGCACAAACCGCGCATCGCGCAATTGGCCGATCGCATCGCCAGCGTATTCGTCAGCGCAATTCTGCTTATCGCAGCGGCCACCTATGCATTTTGGTTGTGGCGCGACGCCGAGCAGGCGTTCTGGATTGCGCTGGCGGTGCTGGTCGTCAGCTGTCCGTGCGCACTTGGGCTCGCCACGCCGGTAGCGATTACCAATGCAACGAATACATTGCGACGCCTCGGCTTGCTCGTTACACGCGCCGACGTCTGGGAAAAACTGCCGACGATCACCGATATCGTGTTCGACAAAACTGGCACGCTCAGCGAAGGCCGCGTGCACGTCGTCGATTGTGTGCCGTGCGTGAATCGCAGCGCGGACGTGTGTCGCGACATAGCGAATGCGTTAGAGGTCGGCTCCGCGCATCCGATCGCGAAAGCATTTGCGTGCAACGCGAATACGGTACCGGCGGAGAATCGCCGTCAGATTAACGGCCGCGGCGTCGAAGGTTGGATTGCGGGGCGTTGCTATCGGCTTGGCGAGCCCGATTTTGTCCTCGCGCTCAGCGGCAGCGAGGCGAACGCGCCCGCCGCCGAAGGGCAATGGATTCTGCTCGGCGATACGAACGCCGCATTGTGTTGGTTCCGTCTCGGCGACAGCCCGCGCGCCGACGCCGCCGATACGGTTGCGGCATTGCAACAACGCGGCTTCGTCATTCATCTGCTCAGCGGCGATCGCTCGGATACCGTCGGCAATCTGGCGCGCGCCCTGCGCATCGACAATGTAGTGGCTGGCGCGAGTCCCGAACAAAAGCTCGCGTATATCGAACAACTGCAACGCGCGCAGCGCTGCGTGATGATGGTGGGCGACGGCGTCAACGATATTCCCGTGCTCGCCGCCGCCGATATTTCGGTGGCGATGAGCAACGCCTCGCAACTCGCCAAAACCAGTGCCGATTGCATTTTTCTGAACGGCGAATTGTCGCGGTTATTGACGCTGCTCGGCATCGCCGCGAAAACCCGAAAAATCGTGCGCGAAAATTTAATCTGGGCACTGCTGTACAACCTGATCGCGATTCCGCTGGCCGCGCTCGGTTGGGTGCCGCCGTATCTGGCGGCGATCGGCATGTCGGTGAGTTCGTTGCTGGTGGTCGGCAATGCATTGCGTCTTAACGGCTTCGAGCCGATTGAAAAACGGAGTCGATGATGGAAAGTCTGTTCGTGCTGATTCCGCTGGCGATTCTGTTCTGCGCCGCTGCGCTCGTCGCGTATTTCTGGGCGATCAATCACCATCAATTCGACGATCTCGACAGCGCCGCGCACAGCATTCTGTTCGACGAGGATCACCGCTCGGACATCGATCCAAACAATCGCGCGGACCAACAGTCGTGACCGATTCGGTGGCGATTGCCAGCGCGTTGCTGATCGGTGTTGGCGGCAGCACGCATTGCATCGGCATGTGCGGCGGCATCGGCGCGGCGTTGGGAATGGCTACTACACGCAAACGCTGGCTGCTCACATTCAACTATCACCTGGGTCGCATTGTCGGTTACGCGGCGCTGGGTGGAACTGTTGGTGCTGTCGTTCAATTATTTGGCGCAACGCTGCAACCGATTGCGCCGTTGTTCGGTATCGGCCTGCGCATCATTGCCGGCGCGATGATTATCGCGATGGGTTTATATATCGGCGGCTGGTGGTTCGGCCTGGCGCGGCTCGAACGAATCGGCGCGCATGTTTGGCGACACATCCAGCCCCTGACGAAAAATCTATTGCCACCGCGCAACATCGGCGCGGCGTTAACGCTCGGCGCGGCCTGGGGTCTGCTGCCGTGCGGGCTGATTTATTCGACATTGAGCTGGGCTGCGGCGCGCGGCAATGCATTGGAAAGTGCGCAGCTAATGGCGGTATTTGGTTTAGGCACATTGCCGTCGATGATTTTGACAACGATCGGCGGACAGCAGATTCAAAAAAAAATGCAGCAGCCATGGGTGCGAAAAATTGCCGCCGCCGGATTAATTGCGTTGGGTGTCATAACCATCGCGATTCCACTGCAACATATTGGTGGTCATCGAAATCCGGCGCACCAACATAATCATGAAGCGCATCATTCCCCTGCGGACGCTTAAAGGAAAATCTAACGGTTGCACTATGGCGCGATGCAATCGATGAGTTGGCACGGAATCGGCATTAGCCGGCACTACGACAACAAAGTGTCAAATAGTTGTTGAAGAATTAGCCAGCCGATCGACTGACGATCGCGAAATTTTCCGAGGGGAATGACAATGAAATTAGACAGTGCGCTCGCCGATGCGCTTGCTCCGGATTTCGCCGAACGCTATCAGGTTTTGATTGCCGCTACCGAAGAAGAGC
>CBFHCK010000369.1:0-2654 GCA_965653955.1 uncultured Spongiibacteraceae bacterium | reverse complement strand
ATGATCCGCGTTTATTGGAAAGCCTGCATGCCCTGCTGCAGATTTATCGCTTCGAAGTCGATACCGCGCTGGGTGGGCAGGAAGCGATCGCGCAATTGTGTCGCAACCATTACGACCTGCTGCTGCTCGATTTACGCATGCCGGACGTTACCGGCCACGATGTTATGCACTACATGGCGACGCATAAAATCGCGACGATGACCGTTGTCGTCAGCGGGGAAACTTCGATCGACGACATTTCGCGCGCATTGCGCAACGGCGCTTACGATTACTTAAAGAAGCCGTATGTACCGGAAGAGTTACTGGCAACCGTCAACAACGCCATCCGCAAAAAACGTTTGGAAGATGCGAATCGCGTGATGGAAGCGCGTCTCAACCGTTCCGAAAAGCTGCACCGCTTCATCGTCAATAATTCGCCCGACCTCATCTATATTCTCGACGAGCAAGGCTGCTTTAGTTTTCTCAACTCGAAAATCGAATCACTGCTCGGTTATGGCCGCAACGAGCTGCTGGGCCATCCGATCACGCAATTGGTCGATGAAGAAGATTTGGAAAAAGCGCGTTACTTTTTCGAGCAGGCAGCGCGCTCGCACAATTCATCGCGCAGCATCGAAATCGCGTTGCGTCCGCGCGAACAAAGCCAGAGCAAACGCTATTTTGAACTCTCGGTATGGCCGGTCAGCGAGACTGAAAGCATTGCCGGCAACGCGCAGCGCTATCGAATTTACGGTACGGCGCGCGACATTACCGATCGCATGGAAGCCGAAGCATTCATTAATTTTCAGGCCTATCACGATTTATTAACGCGCTTGCCGAATCGCGCATTATTTAAAGATCGTCTGAGCATGGGACTGACGCAGGCCGCGCGAAATAATCAGCGTCTTGCGGTTATGTTTATCGATCTCGATCGTTTCAAAATTATCAATGACTCGCTGGGTCACACGATGGGCGATCGACTGTTGCAGGCCGTCAGCCAGCGTCTTTTAAGCTGCATTCGTAAAGGCGATACATTGTCGCGTTTTGGCGGCGACGAATTCACCTTGCTGCTGCCCGACATGATGGGCACGCAGGCGGCGGTTCAAGTGGCGGAAAAAATACTTGAGAGTATTAAAGACCCATTCAAACTCGGCGATCACGATATTCATATTGGCGCATCGATCGGCATCGCGGTTTATCCCGAAGGCGGCACCACGCTCGACGGTTTGATTAAAAACGCCGACATCGCAATGTACCGCGTAAAAAATACTGGCAAGGATGGCTATCACGTTTTCAGTCACGACATGACTGCGATTGCTACGCAACGCCTGCTGCTAGAGCAAGATATGCGTCGCGCACTCGAAAACAACGAATTCGAAATTCATTATCAACCACAAGTCGATGCGCAGACCGAGCAATTGGTCGGCGTTGAAGCATTGGTGCGCTGGCGCCATCCGACGCTGGGCTTATTGGCGCCGGCCGAATTTATTCCTGTTGCCGAAGACAGCCGCCTGATTATCGAACTCGATCGGCTGACGCTGAGTTGCGCGTGTCGCGAAATCGGTGCGCAACACCGCACCGGACATCCGTTGCTGAAACTGTCGGTAAATTTATCGCCGCTCGTGCTCGAGCGCGCCAATTTCGTCGAACACATTCTCGATGTGCTGACGCGCGAACAGTTCCCAGCGCACTTGCTGGAGCTCGAAATTACCGAAGGCCTGCTGATGAACGATCGGCACGATGTGATCGAGAAATTGCGCAAGCTCAGCAGCGCTGGCGTACAGATCGCGATCGACGACTTTGGCACCGGTTATTCGTCACTGAGCTATTTGCAGAAGTTTCCGATCAATACATTGAAAATCGATCGCAGCTTCGTGCTCGCTATTAAAACGGCCGAAGAAGATGCGTGCATCGTTAACGCCATCATCTCGATGGCGCAAGGATTGAAGCTGAGCATCATTGCGGAGGGCGTCGAGAATGTTGCGCAACTGCATTATTTGCGCTCGCTCGGCTGTAACGCCGTGCAGGGATATTTATTCGGAAAGGCGGCGCCGTTGAGTGAGCTAGTCGATCGGCTGGCGCTATCGACCGGGATGTTGCTGCACCAGACGGCAAGTGCCGGGCACTGACCTGGCCTTACTCGGACTCGCGATGCTTGGCATACGCATTTGCACGCCGCTCTTCGATTGGCACGCCGAGATGTTTTTCGCCGCGCTGTTCTGCTAATTCGATTTGCTTGCGGCGCTCGCGAAAGCGTCCTTTTTGTTCCTCGGTTAATGTCGCATGGCAGCGCGGACACGACACTCCCGCTTCGTAAAGCGGCGATTCACGCGCGGTGTCATCGACACCCCAACCGCACGCATGACACAGTTCGTATGTTCCTTTTTGCAGTTGGTGATTCACTGCAACGCGGTTATCGAAAACAAAGCATTCCCCCTGCCATAAACTTTGTTCGGCGGGCACTTCCTCGAAATATTTCAGAATTCCGCCCTTGAGGTGATACACCTCATCGAAGCCTTGTTGCAGCATAAAAGCGGATGCTTTTTCGCAGCGAATTCCGCCGGTGCAAAACATCGCGACTTTCTTATGTTTACTCGGATCGAACTGTTGCACGTACTGGGGGAACTCGCGAAACGTTTGCAGGTTCGGATTCAACGCGTGTTGAAACGTGCCTATTT
>CBFHCK010000368.1:0-2668 GCA_965653955.1 uncultured Spongiibacteraceae bacterium | reverse complement strand
AACTCAGAGTGTGGCTCAGCGCAGCGGGCGAAATTTCATTCGAAGTCTGCGATACGGGCGTGGGCATTCCTCCCGAAAAGCAGGCGTTAATCTTTCATCCGTTTCGGCAACTGCATCACGCCAGTGGCGGTACCGGTCTTGGATTGCCCATCAGTGTTCGGTTATGCGAGGCGATGGGCGGCGGTTTGCGGTTGCAAAGCGCAGTGGGCGCCGGCAGTTGTTTCAGCTTCTTCCTGCCGTTGCAGCGAAGTATCGGCGAGCGCGGGCCGCAACCGCCGCGCCTCGGGTATCAAATGCTCGATACCGGCGGCAATACGGTGACGGTCATGGTGGTGGACGACAATCCAATCAATCGCCAAGTGTTGTCGGGCATGCTGCGCGCAAGCGGTATGGAAGTGATCGAGGCGGAGCATGGGCAGGATGCGCTCGATCAATTGCGCAGCCGGCCAGTGCCGTTGGTGTTAATGGATGTGCGCATGCCGGTGCTCGATGGTTTTGCGGCTACGGCGGCGATCAAGGGCGATCCATTGTTGCGTCACGTCGTCGTCATCGCCGTATCGGCAAGTGCTTTCCCGGAAGTGATCGAACGCATGCGCGCCCAAGGTTGCGACGATTTCGTCAGTAAGCCGGTGCGCGTCGCCGAGCTGTTGGAAAAAATATCGCAGCATCTGCATCTCCCTCTGCGTCCTGTGGCGATGGCGCCAGCCGTGGCAGCGACAACGATCGATTCGTCGCTGCCGTCGACATTGGCCGCCGAATTGCAAATCGCAGTAGCAGTAGGGGACGTTGAAGCGATGCGGGCCTCGCTGAAAACACTGCACAGCGGCTCGGCAGAACAAATAGCGCTCGCGCACCATATCGAGCAACTGCTCGACAGTTTCGATTTCGATGCGTTGCGGCAACTGCTCGCAACCACAGGAGCGACGTATGCGGAATAGGGAAGCGATCAGGTGAAAGCCACCGATGCGGGCAGCGAACAGATACTGCTTGTCGACGACAATCCGATCAACTTGCAGATTCTTTACAAAACGCTGCAAGGCAGTGGCTACCGTTTGCTGATTGCAAAAAACGGTTTAACCGCGCTCGATATTGCACGCCGCGCCAAACCATCGCTGGTTTTGCTCGACGTGATGATGCCGGATATGGATGGCTTCGACGTCTGCGAACAACTGAAATCCGATCCGGAAACCGCAGCTATTGCGGTCATTTTTCTGTCTGCGCTTGGCGATAGTCGCGCGAAGGTACGCGGGTTTGCCGTCGGTGGCGTCGACTACATCGCGAAGCCTTTTCAATCCGACGAAGTCGTCGCGCGCGTACGCACGCACATAAAAATTCATCGCCTTGAGCGCGAGCTGGCGCGACGCAATAGCGAACTCGAAGCTGAAAATCAGCAAATTCTGAACGCAGTCGATGAAGGGATTATCGGGATCGATACCGAAGGACGCATCACATCGGTTAATCCGGCTGCGACGCGTATAACGGGTTGGCCGGCGTCGGATTTAATCGGCGAGCAATTACAGCACTTGCCGATTCTGCAAAACGCACTGACAGAGTCCGAGCATTCGCCCGGCAATGAAATCTATCTAAGCCGCACCGCGAACAGCGCTACCGAGCTGGTGCGAACGCGCAGCGGCGCGTTGCTGCCGGTATCGCTGACGTATTCGACGCGTGCGACCGATGGCGCTGTGCTCGTGCTGCGCGATATCAGCGCCTGGCTCGAAAGCGAAGAGGCGCTGCGGCAAACTCGCGAAGAACTTGAAACGCAGCGCCAGCATATGGCGCACATGGAACGGCTGAGTAGCTCGGGCGAACTGGCGGCGGGTATCGCGCACGAGTTGAACCAACCGCTGACGGCTGTCCTCAACTATGCGCAGGTCGGCAAACGGCTCCTCGAACATCCCGATATCGATCGCGCCAAAATGATCGATTTACTCGAAAAAATGGGTACTCAAGCGGTACGTGCATCCGAGGTTATCAAGCGGTTGCGCAGCTATGTGAAAAAGCCGGATTTCGGTCGCGAGCGCGTCGACATCAATGATGTGCTGAACGAAGTCGTGGCATTGGCAGAGGTGGATTCGCGCGTCAACGATGTACCGATTCATCTTGAGTTCGATGGCGGTTTGCCGACTGTGTCGGTCGATGTCGTACAGATTCAGCAAGTGGCGCTGAATCTGTTGCGCAATGCGATGGAAGCGATGCATAGCGCGCCGGACAAACAGCACGGCGTCATCATGCGTACGTTTCAGGAAAAAGGTCAGGTGTGCTTCAGTGTTTCCGATCATGGTCCCGGCTTATCGGAAGCAGCGCAGGAGCAATTATTTCGACCGTTTTTTACGACCAAAACGAATGGTATGGGAATTGGATTATCGATTTGCCAAAGTATCGTGCAGGCGCACGGCGGCGAAATTGGTTACTGCAGTAATCCCGATGGCGGTGCGACGTTTTTCTGTCGACTACCGCCAGCGGATTCTTAACTGACGATAACGGGATTAGCGATTACCGTTGTTGGCGGGCTGTTGGCCTATTTCGTCTTGGATGCGGCGATACACTTCTTCGCGGTGCACGCTTACATCTTTCGGCGCGGCAATACCCAGACGCACCTGATTGCCGCTGATACCCAGCACGGTGATTTTAATGTCATCGCCGATGATCAGGGTCTCGCCAAGAC
>CBFHCK010000367.1:0-2681 GCA_965653955.1 uncultured Spongiibacteraceae bacterium | reverse complement strand
CCGATACAGGGTTCGTCGAGAATTAATAGCGGCGGCGATTTCACCATCGCGCGCGCCAGCAATGCGAGGCGTTGTTCGCCGAATGACAATTGATCGAAGCGATGCTGCGCTAGGGCGTCGAGACCGACCGCGTGAATCCACGCCAGCGTTAATTCTTTTTCGCGGCCGCTGCAATTTTGATAAAGACCGATCGTGTCGTATAAACCCGAGGCGACGACTTCGAGCACGCGCTGTCGCGACATGTTGTTCAATTGCAGCGCTGTGTTGACGATGCCGCAATTTGCTTTTAATTCCCATACGCTTTCGCCGCTGCCGCGTTTGCGGCCGAACAGCCATAACGGTTCGCCGTATGCTTTGTGGTTATCGCCGGTAATCAAGCTGAGTAGTGTCGATTTGCCTGCGCCGTTCGGGCCGCTGATGCAGCAGTGATGCCCGCGGTCGAAGCGCCAATGAATATCGCGCAATATCGGCTCGTCGTGATACGACACATTGACGCCGCGCATGTCGATGGCGATTGCATCTAACGAAATGGGTAAGGCGCGCTGCAACGGCGGCGGTAATTCGTCAACGATAATCGCCGCCGCGCTCGCATGTTCGATCGCTTCGAATTGTGCACGTGTACCGCAGGATTCGACGCGACCGCTATCAAGCGCCAGCACGTGGGTGATTCCCTGCGGCAGTGCCGCGCCGGACGGCAACAGCAATAGCAACGGCGTATCGCCCGCCAATAATTTTTCGAGCAACGCGGATAATTCGCGCTGCATATTGCGATCGAGCCCTTCGAGCGGATTATCGAGAATCAATATTTTCGGCGCGGCAAACAATGCGCGCGCGAGTAGTGTCTTGCGCCCTTCGCCGGTGGAAATAAAACGAATACCGCGATGCAGAATCGCACCGAGCCCAAAACTCTCGACGATATGGTGGAAGCGTTCGTTTTCCGGTTGCTGCTGCAAAATCGCCTGTCTAACCGAAGTGCCGACATCAAACGCATCGGCGCGCTGTTCGCTGTCGTCGTAACGGTTGTCATGGTCGATCAGCGCGCGCTGCAATGCGAAGGAGACGTACAGAATGTCGCGTTCGCGCTCGAAATCAGGCGCCATTTTTATCGTGCCGCGCTGAGCGCGAATTTCATCGCGCAGCAAACGGGCGAGTGTGGTTTTGCCGGCGCCGTTGCCGCCGACGATCGCCCAGTGCTCGCCAATACGCCAGCGCCATTGTTCGATCGTTAGAGTCGGTTCGATGTGATATCCGAAGCGGATGTCGTCGAGTGCGATTAGTGTTTGCTGCATGAATTCGATAACCTCGCGATAAGTGGTTATTTTGCCTTTAATCGCGATTTGGCGTTCGCTTGGCGAATGTTTATTTGCGTCTATTTGATTTGCGAATGAGTGAAAATTTTTCGATGACCGATTCGTTAGCCATCGCCATTGAGCGCTTCCAACACATGTCGTCGCGCCGCAAATGGTGGCGACGCTGGGCGCGCAAGGCGGCGGTGGCCATGGTTTTGCGCGAGGGCCGCGATGGCGTTGAAGCGTTGATGATCGAGCGCTCGCAGCGGCCCGGCGATCCCTGGTCGGGGCATATGGCGTTTCCGGGCGGGATGGTCGATCCGGGGGATCGCAACAGTTTGGCGGCGGCGCAGCGCGAAACGCTGGAGGAAATCGGGCTCGATTTGAATGTGCATGGCCGGCTTATCGGCCGGTTATCCGATGTGGCATCGCAGGGACACCGCCGCTATCGGCCGATGGCGATTGTGCCCTATGTATTCGAGCTGAAAGCGCTGCCGTCGCTGCAGTTAAATCATGAGGTTGCGTCGGTCGTTTGGGTGCCACTGCGGTTTTTGCGCGATCCCGCCAACCGGCAGCACATGCAATGGCGGCGGTTGCGGTTGCCCTGTTATTTCTGGCAGGGGCGGCGCATTTGGGGGCTGTCGTTGATGATGCTCGATGAGCTGCTAGAGCACCTTGCGGCAGGCATGGCGTGATAGCCGATTCCCTGAAATTTGGGTTTGCAAGCAACCGGCGAAAACAGCGAAACCGACTATAGTTACCGACACCTTTAAAAGCCGTTCGCCGCAAGGCGCAGCCGTCGGGACTCCCTATGAAAAACAATCAACCGATTACCCAGCGCGAGCACACGCTGGGTAGCGAACAACTGATGTCGACCACCGATGCCAAGGGTGTCATCACCGATGTTAACGACGCCTTTGTCAAAATGTCCGGCTTCAGCCGCGATGAGTTGATCGGCGCATCGCACAACATCGTCCGTCATCCCGATATGCCGCCGACGGCGTTCGCACAGCTGTGGGCGGCGTTGAAGCAGGGCAAGGCGTGGATGGGCCTGGTCAAGAATCGCTGCAAAAACGGGGATCATTATTTCGTCGATGCGCACGTGACGCCGGTGTTCGATGGCGACCGTGTGATCGGCTATCAATCGGTGCGCGTGGCGCCCGATCGCGATGTAATTCGCCGCGCTGAGAAGCTGTATGCCGAGATTCGTGGGGGGCGAGCGCAAACCGTTGAAAAACTGATGCCGCGCAATCTTTCGCTGACGACCAAAGCCGGGCTCGCCGCCGCGCTAGTCAGCGCGCCCGCCGTCATTGCTGCCGTGACGACTAGCAGCTGGTGGGTGGCCGGCGCGACGGTCGTTCTCGCGATGGTGCTGACCCAGCTGTTAGTGAG
>CBFHCK010000366.1:0-2684 GCA_965653955.1 uncultured Spongiibacteraceae bacterium | reverse complement strand
ACTGATCGTCCTTCAGCGAAATTAACCGCTGCAATGTTGCGATCTGGCGTTCCATATCGTCGAGCCGCGATTGCAGCTCGCCATTGTCGCGCTTGCCCTTTTCCAGAGCCTCTTGCGAAGCGGCGAGCTCGCTGCGTAACGCCTCTACTGCCTTACCGCCGCCGCTGCCTGAGCCTGCGCTCTTGGTTGCATCGGTTGGTGCGGCAATTGAGAGTCGGGCCTGTTCGCGATACCCGCCTTCTTTGGCTGCAGGCTCGGGAGCGCTGGCGTCGAGTTGCGGGCCAGAAGCAGATGCAGTCGTCGCCGAACTGGCTGAGCCGGAGCGCCAGCTGCTCGTCTGCGACTCCACTTCCTGCGCCGCCTGATCCGCCGAAATCCCGCGCACTTCGTCGGCATTCGGCAGGCGCACTACATAACCCGATTTGATCAGATTGACGTTGTTATTAATGAAGGCGTGAGGATTAGCACGCTGAATGGCCAACATCGTCTGCGCGACGCTGACGTCGCTGGCCGGCTTATGGCGAACGGCGATTTTGGACAGCGTGTCGTACGCTTGAATTCGATATTCGCCGGGGGTACCGGTGCCAGGCATTGACATATCGCCGGAAGGTGCAGCAGCGGACGTTTCTGTTTCAGTGCTGACGGTGGGCGGCTGCACCTGAGTCTTTTTTGCGTTCTGAACCGTCGCAATGCCCGAACTCGTGGCCGGTGCCACTGGCGTTGGCGCACGATTCGCGCCGAACGTTGGCGGGTCGAGCAACACAGCAAACTCGCGCAGCAAACGGCCATTGGGCCAGCGCGCTTCGATGACGAAATTCAGGTAAGGCTCGATCACAGGCTCGCGCGTGCTCACACGAATGACGCCGCCACCCTGCCCATCCATGCTGACAGTGAACTGCAGATTCGTCAGGAAGTAGTCGCGATCGACGCCGGCGCGCTCGAAATCTTCGGTAGTCGCGAGCTGGACTTTGATCTGGGTAGGATCGAGATCACCGGTATCGAGAAGCTTGATCTCGGCATTGAGCGGCTGATTGAGTGCCGATTTGATCGACAAATTTCCCAAGCCCATGGCACTGGCAAAGTTCGCTTGTAGCGCACTGATTGCCAACACCGCGATGGCGAGCTTCTTACGCACCATATCTATCTACCCTGTCGTCTCGCTGAGAGTTTTGTCGTGGACATGAGCAGCAATCTGCCGCCACTGCTCGGTCCCGGCATCCAAAATAAGCTAGAAAAATTCTTTAATAATTATGTAAGTATTAGTTACAGATGGCTTTCTAGCAAGGTTTCGGCAATTTCAACACTGTTAACTGCCGCACCCTTTCGCACATTGTCGGTCACCGACCAAATGTTTAATCGATGCCCCGATGCTCCAACCTGCGCCACGCGACCGACGTGAACGACGTCGTCGCTGCCAGCCATACCCACTGGGCTGACGGCCTCATCGCCGCCGCTCAGCTCGATGGATTTCACGGTTTGGAATTCATCCTGCGCTGCGCTTGCCGTCACCGCTTCTTTTGTCTGGATTCGGAGGCTTTGGCTATTGCCATAAAACACCGGTGCAAACGCCAAACTGACACTCGCCTCAAGCTGCTCATTCATCAGTACTTTTTTAATTTCGGCAGCGCTGTTTGATTCTTCGAGGGTATAGCCGCTTTCATGCGGGGCGTCAAACGCGGGGATGAGATTAAAAGCGATCTGGGAGGGAAATACCTTTTGCTGAATCGCCTGCGCATTCAGCAGTCGCGCCGTCTGTCCGGCAAGCTCGTTGATTCCGCGCTTACCCAGCGTCGATACCGCGAGCGTGGTGACCGCATCCAGTGACACAAGACCGAATTTCTTCTGTAGCGGTGCAGCAATGATCGCAGCCTGAACCACGTGCGCGGCGGGACTCGCGACGATCTGCGGACCGGTCGCATTCGCCAAAATCTCGCGATTCACGGCAGGCACCACCAGCGGCACTTTCGGATCGAGTCGAAACTGGCTGCTGGTATCGATTACCCAGCAACCGGCTTTAACCGCACGCGGCGCATACTTTTTTGCGATCTTCGCCGGAACGCAGAAGAAGGCAATTTGGCAGCGGCTGAAATCGAAATCGTCGAGCGTATCGATAAGCACCGGACGCTCGGCGTACATCGCGGTCTCGTCTTCCTTCTTACCGCTCGCCACCGCGTACAGTTTCGCGATGGGAAATTCGCGCTCTGCCAGCACGGTCAGCAACGCTTCGCCGACCGCGCCCGTCGCGCCCACTACTGCAACCGTCAGTTGACGCGCGCTCATCTTGAACTCCTTCAAACAGTTTCGCGCAGAATGCGCAGCATACGACGCAGAGGCTCCGCAGCTCCCCACAGCAACTGATCGCCGATAACGAACGCGCTGAGATATTCGGGCCCCATATTCAGTTTGCGCACACGGCCGACGCCGATTTCCAAACCGCCGGTGATCGACGCCGGAGTCAATTCCTTCGCAGTGATTTCGCGCTGGTTCGGCACCCACTTGACCCACGAATTGCCGGATTTGATCAGCGCTTCGATTTCAGACAGCGGCAGATCTTTTTTCAGCTTCAGCGTCAGCGCGAGGCTGTGACAGCGCATTGCGCCGATCCGAACGCACAAACCGTCGAACGGAATGGCTTTCTCGGTGCCGAGAATCTTGTTCACCTCGGCTTGCCCTTTCCACTCTTC
>CBFHCK010000365.1:0-2700 GCA_965653955.1 uncultured Spongiibacteraceae bacterium | reverse complement strand
ATTACTGAAGGTTAGTCCGGCCAATATGCCGGCGAGTGGACCGCGTCGATCAGAAAAAGGATCCTTGAGCAGCGGCAATCCTAAATTTTGGTGGGCTTCCGCATCGTTGCAGTTGATCGCTACCGACAGGGTTTGCGGCTGTAATTGCTCGCACAGATGCTCGATGAAAGTACGTCCCCGCCACATCAGCTGCGACTTATCCGTCCGCATTCGCGAACTGCGCCCACCGGCGAGAATGACGGCTGTAATTGAATCGCGGATGGCCTTCATATTTGCAATGGTTCGAGTGGTTTTGAGGACTCATTGTAGCCGCCCCGGGCGTCGGGTCGTTTGCCGCCTTCGATAGTGATCGTTAACATGCGCGTTCGCTTTTTACGGTCCCTGCCATGCCACGTCTGTTAGCCATCGATACTTCCACTGAAGCCTGTTCTGTCGCTCTAATCGATGAAGGCCGTGTGTTCGAGCAATTCATCGACGCGCCTCGCGAGCACGTGCAGCGGCTATTGCCGATGATCGATGCGTTACTCGCCGAACGGCAACTTTCGCTTAGGTCACTCGACGGTATCGCGTTCGGATGTGGACCGGGATCGTTCACGGGCTTGCGAATTTGTATCGGTGTGGTGCAAGGGCTCGCGTTCGGAGCGGATATTCCGGTCGTTCCGGTATCGACGCTGGCAGCGCTTGCGCAATCCTTCGTCACCGATGCGATAGCGGATGACAGCTATATTGCGGCAGCTATTGATGCACGCATGGATGAAATTTACTGCGGATGGTTTCGTGTTGGCGCTGATCGGTTGGTGTACACGGTGAGCGATGAAGTGGTTTGTGCGCCCGAGCAAATGCCGCCGATCGATAGCGGGAAATCGACAAAATATGCTGTTGGCAGCGGCTGGCGTTACCAAACCCGAATTCCGTGCGCAGATTTTGCATTGGTTGATTCGGCAAAATTGCCGCACGCCGGCGCGGTTGCAGTGCTCGGCGCAAAAATGTGGGCCGAGGGTATCCGCATTGCTGCGGAGGACGCACAACCGATTTATCTGCGCAATGAAGTGGCGTGGAAGAAAGAAAATCGAACCTCTTAATTGAAACGAACCTCGTAGTTGATGGATGCGAATGAACCAATGAGCGATTTTTGGCAAGCGGTGTTGTTGGGTGTAATCGAAGGTGTGACCGAGTTTCTGCCGATTTCGAGTACGGGGCATTTGCTGATTGCGCAAGAGCTGGGGCTTGATCGTCGCTCCGATATGTTCAATGTGGTGATTCAGGCGGGCGCAATTCTCGCGGTCACGATGATCTATTGGCAGCGGTTGTGGCAACTGGCGAGCAATTTCCGCGATCCTGCTAATCGGGATTACCTGTTGAAGCTATTCGTCGCTTTTATGGTGACTGCGGTGCTTGGGCTGATTGTCACGAAGCTCGGTTATAAGCTGCCGGCAACGGTGACGCCGATTGCATGGGCGTTGATTGTGGGCGGTATTTGGATACTCATCGCCGAATGGTTCGCGTCCCGCAAGCCAGATGTGGTGCAAGTGACCTGGACGGTGGCGATTGTGGTGGGTTTGGCGCAAATCGTCGCCGCGATTTTCCCGGGCACTTCGCGCTCGGCCGCTGCCATCTTCGCGGCGATGCTGGTCGGCACCAGTAATCGTCCCGCTGCAGCTGAGTTTGTGTTTCTCGTCGGCATACCGACGATGTTCGCCGCGAGCGGCGCGCAGATTTTCTCAGTGCTGCGGGATAGCACAGCGCATGAGGATTGGGGAAGTCTGGCGATCGCCTTTGTCAGTGCGACGCTCACCGGCTTTTTAGCGGTGAAATTCCTGCTGGGTTACATCAAAAGCCATCGTTTTACTATATTTGCCATCTACCGGATCGTGCTGGGTGTCGGCCTGCTGCTGTGGTTGCCGGCGGGGATGTAAACGCAATCGCTGGGCTCGCGCCTGCTTTCAAAAACGCGATGCTATACTGACCGCCATCCCTTATTGAACGGCCTTTACCAGTGCAAGTCGGCTCATCCAACCTTCCAGCGCTGCCCATCGCCACCGACTATCGTCGTCGCGATGATTACGAGCGTGCGCCCCGACCCCGGCAGGTCGAGCCTGAGCAGCCGCGCGAAGTCACGCGTATCCGTATGCGGGCGAGCAATGGGGTGGAACGAACCGAGCAAAGTGCGCCGTTCGCGGAAAACGTGACTGCCCGCAATCGTCCAGCTCTGCAGAGTTATCAAAGCAACGGCCCCACCATTGAAGAACGTCTCGGCGTAGACCTCGCGGGTATCGACGTTTACGCCTGATTCGGAGAATCGTTCGATTCTCTGAAGTCGCTTCACATTTTTAACTACCCTCGGTTTTTTCGATCCCCGATGTAGAATGCCCGTTCTTTTTTTGCGGACGGTGCGTATGTCTCCGGCAAAACCTCGAATCGCATTTCTCGGCCTCGGCGTCATGGGCTATCCGATGGCCGGCCATTTGGCGCGCGCCGGATATCCAGTGACGGTGTTCAACCGCAGCGAGGAAAAGGCACGGCGTTGGGTGAGCGAAAACAGTGGCGCGATGGCAGTGACACCAGCGGCGGCTGCGCAGGATGCCGACATCATTGCGCTCTGCGTCGGTCGCGATGAAGACGTGCGCGAGGTCATTTTTGGTCAGGGCGGAATAGCGGAGACGATCAAGGCGGGCAGCGTCGTCGTCGATCACACAACCA
>CBFHCK010000364.1:0-2800 GCA_965653955.1 uncultured Spongiibacteraceae bacterium | reverse complement strand
GGTGCCAGTGCTCAAACGTGCTGACAAACAGATGATTCGTCTGGTTTCCGGCGATTTTTGAACGTGCACTGCCAGAAAGTTATTTTCATTTTGGTGCGGAACAAAAACCAAACGCACCATTCAAGCGCAAGCGATGTGTATCCACGCGGGAAAAATAAAACTCAAAAAAAAGCCCCTCAACCGCAAGCGGTGAGGAGCCACCCTGTGCGCAGGGTAATACCCTCCCAACAACAAATATCCGGGAGGTTTCTCGGGCGAGAGACCTGTAACGGTAACTGCCGCTATTTAGCGACAGGAACCCATGTAACACGTGTGCGTGACGCCACCGGCGGTGTAGTAGGTGCCGTTGTACTGTTGGTTATTGCGAAATTCGCCTTCAAAGCGATCGCCGTTGGACCACGTCAACTTGCCTTGACCGTGACGTTTGTCGTCGGCCCATTCACCCACGTAGCGTTGTTGACTGCGAGCCCAGCTGTAAATGCCCTGACCTTGTCGCTTGCCGTTGCTCCAGCTGCCGGTATAACTGTTGCCGGTGCTGCCGCTACTCCAGGTGCCTTTGCCGCTGACGCGACCTTTTTTGAATTCGCCGCTCAATCGGTCACCATTGTTAAAGGTGACTTCGCCCACCCCGTTGGGTTGGCCATTAACGCACTGTCCTTGATATATCCCTGCCGGCATCGAGTCGCCGACATTGTTCACTGCCACCTTGCATAATCCCTGACCACCTGACGTCACCGTTGCACTGCTGGTGCTGACATCGACTGCGTGGGCTGTGCATGCAAGGAGACACATTAGCGAGAGAGTAATTCGCATCGTCGTAGCCTCCAATTAGCTAGCCTCGCCGACAATCTAGTCAGCGATCGGCACTCCATCAAGGCACTTCTGCGATGGCGATCACAGTCGATTCTTCGCAATTATCGAGCGTCCTAACACTCACACTCAGGCGCGCTGACGATCAACAATTTAACGGCGTATTTTTTTGACGGCGTGTTGTTTACGCGTGAATTTCCGAGGTACGTGGAGTCAATGGAATGGCGGAACGGACGCCGATAAAAATCGATCGAGACTTGCAGTCAATTTATTGCCAAACGATGATCCATTAGCGCGACAACGTGTGCATCGCTATCGCCGATGCCCGCAGCGAGAGCTGGCTTACCCACAGATAAACCGAATTCTTTTGCACGAAAACTGTTGGCGCAGCTGAGAGTTAACAAACCATTTCGCTAGTTAGAGCAGTGAGTCAAACGAATGACGAATCACTTTTTATAAACGCATACTAAATTTTGGCGAACCGCGCGAAAAAAATAATCTAACTCAACGCACCGTGCGGAGGCACAACCGGCCACGCAAAGCGCGCATGTATAATGCAGGCACTTCACTCCTTTACTGCTGTAGCCGAGGTTTTTCGATGCAACGTCTGCCCCTGGTGTTACAAACGCAATCGCTGCAACCCGCGCTTATTTCCGTACTCACTGCGATTACCGATGGCTGTCGCGATATTGCCCGCCAAATCAGTCGCGGCGCATTGGCTGGCGTGCTCGGCGCCGCCGGTGCCGAAAATGTGCAAGGTGAGCAGCAGAAGAAACTCGACATTATCGCGAACGATATTTTGAAATCGCTACTGACGGCGGAACCGACCGTCCGCGCCCTAGCTTCCGAGGAAGAAGAATCGATCGTGCCGGCGAATCCGGACGGGCGCTATCTCGTTGCGTTCGATCCGCTCGACGGCTCATCCAACATCGACATCAACGGACCGGTCGGCACCATTTTCTCGATTTACGATGTACCGGGTGCCACACCTGTCACCGAAGCCGATTTTCTGCGTCCCGGTCGCCAGCAGGTTGCGGCGGGATACGTTCTCTATGGTCCCGCCGTGATGCTGGTGCTGACTGCCGGCCAGGGCGTGCAGATGTATACGCTCGATCAGCACGCGGGCGAATTCCTGCTCACCGTACCGCGCGCGGCGGTACCGGCAGATACGCATGAATTCGCGATCAACATGTCGAACCAGCGCTTCTGGTCGCGCCCGGTCCAAAACTATATTGCGCATCTGTTGATCGGCGACGAAGGCCCGCGCGCGCGAAATTTCAATATGCGCTGGGTGGCGGCGATGGTGGCGGATGTGCACCGGATTCTGTGCCGTGGCGGATTGTTTGCGTATCCCTGGGACAGCCGTGACCCCAACAAGCCGGGCAAGCTGCGGTTGATGTACGAGGCAAATCCGATGGCGTTGCTGGTGGAAAGAGCCGGCGGCGAAGCGTGGACCGACGCCGCGAAGATTCTCGATTTACAGCCGGAACACATCCATCAGCGCGTGCCGGTTATCCTCGGCTCCGCGAACGAAGTGCTCGCCTGTCTCCAGTATCACCGCGATCACCCGGACGAATGATCATCGTCAGCATCATTTACGACGGCTGTTCTAAACGGCCAGACTCACGATTGCATAATCAGCGACGCGCGCCGCAATGAGGGGCGGTCGCCGCTGTCTTTTGCCAGTTGCAGCAGGCGCCGCAAATGCGAACGCGGTGGTGTGCGCAATTGCAGCACCGCGCCGCGCTCGATCGGTTCCAGATGTGCAAGCCGACTGAATTCGAAAAACGGCATCCGCAATAGCTCGCCATGACTGCCGGCTTTACAGAAGATATCGGCGAATGAATCGAAGGCCGAGGCCATGAACAACGCCCGCACCCCGAATAGATGACCGAACGGTGGAATGGCGCCTAGCTCGCAACGCGAAAACCGGTTTTTGAAATGTCGCTCGGTGGCGAGCTCGACTTTCTCTACGCCCAATTCGCACCGC
>CBFHCK010000363.1:0-2805 GCA_965653955.1 uncultured Spongiibacteraceae bacterium | reverse complement strand
TCGGACACATTGAAATCGGTGCGCCAATAACCCTGATCGGACCCCTGCGCGCCGACCTTTGCCGAAAATTCGCGGCTGGGTGCGTCGGTCAGAAAATTCACGGTTCCACCGACACTGTTACTGCCGTACAACGACGATGCTGGACCTTTGAGAATTTCGATTCGCGAAATGCCGTCGAGGTTTACCTCGTACAGCGAGTTGTGATTGAACAACCCGGTCGGTCGCAGCGGAATGCCATCCTCCATATACAGATAGACGGCCTGCGTGGTCATCGGCTGACGGATGCTCATGCTGTGCTGCTCGTTGCCGAGATCGGTCATGTGCACGCCGGGAATCGTATTCAGCACTTCGCCGGTAAAGGCCGGCGCTTTATCGTCGATAGCACTGCGCCCCACCTGCGAAATCGACACCGGCGTTTGATTCAGCGGTGTTTCGGCACGGCTTGCGGACACAACGATCGAATCGATACGGTAATTCGCGCTCAATAAATACGCATCGGGAGATTCCGCCAGCGCGGGCAGTGCCACCCACAAAATACCGATGCCGCGCGTTATCGCTCTGTGCACAATCCACTCATCCACCATTTAATGTGGACGGCATAGTAAAGAGCCAGGCGCGCGGCCGGAATGCGACATGATGTCGCAGTCAAACCGCACTATAATCGCCGCCTTCCCGAACCCAGAAAGACTCCGATGAATCACAGCAAATTCGGCGAATTTGACCTGCAACGCCGCCCGCCTACGCCCGGTTTGCCGCTGCAAGCGTGGGATGCCGCCGATGAGTATTTGCTCGATGTGATCGCGGAGGCCGATCTGCACAATAAGCGCGTGCTGATCATCAACGATCAATTCGGCGCACTCGCAATCGCGTTACACGAAACGCAGCCCATCAGCTGGAGCGATTCGTACACCGCGCACCTCGCACTGCAAGAAAATCGACAACGTAATCGCATCGATAGCCCTGTCATTCCGCTGCCATCAACACAGATGCCGAGCGGCTACATCGACCTCGTACTGTGGCGTTTGCCGAAAACCGTTGCGCTGCTTCAGCAACAAGCTCACGCGTTGCTCGACTGTACCGGGCCAACGACAACGATGCTGGCCGCAGGCATGCTGAAACACCTGCCTGACAAGACCATCGAATTGCTGCAACCGTTGGGAAATGTCGAACCCATGCTCGCGAAGAAAAAGGCGCGCGTGTTTCGCATCAACCGAATCGATTCGCAGCCGGCTTGCGATCAATCGATCGACAAACCGTTGCGCGTTCCGGAACTCGATCTGCACTTGCATGCAGGCAGCAATGTATTCGCTCGCGATAAATTCGATATCGGTGCGCGTTTCTTCATCGAACAGTTTTCTCAATTGCCACCTGCCGAACACATCGCCGACCTCGGCTGCGGCAATGGCGTGCTCGGCATCGTCGCGAAACGCCAGCGCCCTGACGCACGGATTGATTTTTTCGATGAGTCCTATCAGGCCGTGGCAGCCGCCGAAAAAAATTATCGCGAGAATATTCCTGCGGATTTGCACTCGACCGCGACGTTCCATATTTCCGATGTATTCAGCGAATATCGCGACGATCCGTTCGATCTGATTTTATGCAACCCGCCATTTCATCAAGGCCACGTCATCGGCGATCACATCGCCTGGCAGATGTTCGCGCAGAGCAAAAAACAACTGCGCAAAGGCGGCGAATTATGGATCGTCGGCAATCGCCATCTGCAATATCACATCAAACTGAAAAAGATTTTTGGTAACTGCCGGCAGGTTGCGGGGAATGCGAAATTTGTAGTGCTGGCGGCGCGTGCGTGAGGAATCTTTCTATGAGCGCAACGAACGGGGAACAAAGTCGCGCAGTGTAAAAGTCAATAAGAGCCGGTTGGAAAATACCTACCGATGAAATTCCACGTAGAACCGCACATTACCCAGCGGCTTAACTTCGTGCAAAACGGTAGGTTCAACCACGCCATGGACACTGCTATCAAGAATGATAACTTCCTGCTCCGGTCCGCGGATTGTGTACTGCAGCCGACCCTCAACAATCACTATTTTTGCCCACACCGCTTCCTTGGTCTGGTGAGCATGGAGAAGCCCCGCCGGCACACTCTCTTCGGTGAATTCGGGAGTCCTTTTATATGGAACGACATTGCTTGGTAGCTGTTTCATGCTCTATGTGCCTCTAATGCCTCAGCCGCTCAGCGGCGGCAACAGCGTTTTGTTATGTTTTAGCGCTTGCATAATGCTTCTCAGCTTCGGCCCATGACGCTTGGTAATACCTATTTAAGTCGGCAGGCAATCCATGAAATGTATTCAAGCCATTACACTCTGCGACCACCCTGCTGTGATAAAACGTTACCGTTTTTAACGCGATATCGAGCTGCGGGATTTGCATGGTCTCTTCATCGTCGAGATGCGCTACAAACTTGTCTCTGTAAGAACGAATGGAGCCCCATTCTCGGTCTAGCTTCGTCTGATTAATTCCGAGTTCGGAAAACATTTCATCACGAAAATTACTCGGATCAGCCATGACGTTTTTCCAGTGGTGTCGGTCTTTTTGCTCGCCAAACAGTTTGCACCACTCTAAGACGCAAATATCCAAGAAATTTCCATTTACCGTAATCCAAAAATCATCTCGGCTTCGCGAGACGCCATCTTTCCATCCAGCTCGATAGTAGGCAAGGTTGCGCATAAAATGGCAGCAAACCAATACTACGCGTCGCAACTTCTTCTCTCTGGTCATCATAGGAAAACATAACGCCGCTGTTCAATGGTGAAGTTGTGGTGGCGCAGCTTTTGCGCCGTTTGC
>CBFHCK010000362.1:0-2806 GCA_965653955.1 uncultured Spongiibacteraceae bacterium | reverse complement strand
GAACAACAACCACTTTGCGATGTAGTAAACGTTACGATTCCACGCCTTCAAGCGCTTTCCCTGCTGACGAAGCGCGTACAGATATTTAAATATCTTATTGATCCCACCGGTGCGATCGCTAGCCGAATTCGGCGATGCAGCCGCCGCGACCACGTAGCGACCGAACAAATAATTGAACAGCTGCGCCCAGCGGAATCGCAACGGACGTTCGATATCACAGAATAAAATCAGCCGGTCCTGTTGCGTGGTATTTTCCGCGTAATGAATGAAGGTTTCATCGAACATCACGCTTTCGCCGTCGCGCCACGCGTAGCGCTCGCCATCGACATCGATAAAACAACCTTCCGAATTGGGTGTGCTCAACCCGAGGTGATAGCGCAGCGACCCCGCATACGGATCGCGATGGCGAACCAAACGGCTACCCGGCGGCAACTCGGTGAACATCGCGGCTTTCACCTCGGGAATTTTTTGCAGCAGCGCGGTGGTTTTTGGGCACAGAGTTTTCGCGGAAGGGTGACTGTCGTCGTACCACTTCAGATAAAACCGCTTCCAGCCGCTTTTGAAAAACGAATTGAAGCCGATGTCGTTGTATTGTTCCGACGCCTTCACCTGCCCGGCATTCGTCAGCTGTAATCCCTCGTCGCGAATTTCCTGCCAATGATCGGCCAGTAATTGCAGATTCGGAAACTGCGCAACATCGATATAGGGCGTGTTCGGCACACGCGAAAACAAATACATGAACGAATTGATCGGCGCCATCAACGTCGAATGATCCGATGCCTGCCGCCAGAATTTATGCCGCACGCGGCCGCGGTAATGGACATACACGGCGCTGGTGATGAACAGCAGAAGGAAGATCAGCTTGATGGTGGACATTGAGGCACTAATCCAAATGCTACGAACGAAGGGGCGATTTTACTGGATAGCGCGCAAAAAGGGTTGCGCAGGGTCAATCTCGGCTTCTGGCGCCGAAAATGACCAGGTTCCGCGGCGTCAGCCGCTGCTCGCAGAATTCGCCCACTTCAACGCAATAGCCGTTTTCCTGTAAAAACAACGCGCGATCGAGCACCAACCATAATTCCAGTGTGCGCCTGAAGAAAAACCTCGGCAGATCGAGGGCAGTTACCTCTCGTTGACGCTCGATGCCAGCCGCTTCGAAAAATGCGAAATCGATATGTGCAGGAAGCTCGATATTTTTTTGCTGGGCGAGTTCGCCGCAAAACGATTCAAACGAACGATTGAGCACACTGAGCGGCATTGACGGTGTATGCAGATATCCATCAATTCCTCGCACTTCGCGTTGCAACAAATCAAATCCGAGTCGCCATTGCTGCAACTTTTTTCGCAGACGCTGTTCGCGCTGTGATGAAGTGACCGTGCCAAGCACCGCCGTAAATAAATCGGAGCGTGCCAATTTCAAATCGCTAACGCGTGCGCGATGCGAGAGCGGTTGATAACTTTCCGTCGCGATCAATTGATAGCAGCACGGCGCAAGCATTAATGAATGCGGTTGTCGTTCAGCGCAGTAACGCAACAACTGGATATGTAAATCACCGCAGGCGTGTAGCGCCGCCACTTGCTGATCGTGCTGCAAAAAATTCGCAGTGGCAGGTTGCAGCACATCGGCGCAATGCAGCGTCACCGGTAATTGTTCGCGCCGCGTCAGGGCGTTGCCCTGTTCGATTAAATCGGCATCCCATTCCAGCGCCGTTGCAGTGCAACCGAATTGTCGCGCGAGCAAACGACTGAGATGGGCTTTGCCCGCGCACCACTCAAGCACCGGTGATTTTGAAATCGGCATGCACGCGGCGAATGCCTGAATCTGTTGCCATTTACGGCCCGGCACGCCGTAAGGTTCCGGCAACTTCGGTAACATCCGGGCGTCGATAGCGGGCACTGCGGTATCGGTAACGATAGTGTTTGCTGCGCTGAGCCACGGCCGCAAAAAATCCGCGAGCTGCGCTTGATCGCCAGCGAGCATTTCCGCTTTCGAGAGCGTTAGCGCTCGCAACGTTTTTGCCAATTGGGATTCGGTGTCTTCCCACGGCAATTTTAAGCAAGTGAATGCCGGTGCACGCCAAAAATATTGATGCTGTCTAAGCGTATCGCCGAGCACATCGAAGCGCGTTTGCAGCTCTTCACCGCGCCAAGTCATGCTTAGTGTTCCAGCGCGATCAATTTGAAGCTCTTGTTGTTCGCGATAACGTGAACGCCGGAAAATAATGGCTTTGCGATTTTTTCGAGCGGAATAAATAAATTCACTACGCACAGTGCGCGCCCGCGGCGCGTCAAAAGACGCTTCATCTGCCGCAAAAATTTATCGGTCAGCCCGCTGTCGTGGGTGAAGCCCGAATGAAATGGCGGATTGCAAATAATCGCATCGAATTGTTCGCGAATACGGTCGCCGGCATCGCTGCAAATAACACTGGCGTCTAATTGCGCTTTAGCGACATTCAACGACGCGGCGTTGAAGGCGGCAATATTGTTATCCGCCGCAACAAAACCGGCGTGCGGCCATTGCTTCGCTGCCATCAGGGTTAGATAACCATATCCGCAGCCGAGATCGAGCACGCGCTTCGGCGGCTGCGCCCACACCGTCGATAAATGTTCGACCAGAAACGCCGAGCCCGCGTCGATTTTTTGCCAGCCGAAAATTCCCGGTTTGCTCCAGGCGGAAAATTTTTCATCGAATTCGATTTCGCGCAATTCCGCATAGTGCTGATCATCGAGCCCATCGATAAGCGCCGCGTTTTTCGTTATCGAACCTACGAGCACCGCACTGTGGCGTTCCAATTGCGCCGATGTC
>CBFHCK010000361.1:0-2809 GCA_965653955.1 uncultured Spongiibacteraceae bacterium | reverse complement strand
ATTGCCGACGCAGCATTGCATGCTGTTCAAGTTGAGCGATGAGTTTTTGCTTCGGCTGGATGAGCGCCTCGAACGCGGCGTAGTCGCGTAGTTCGAGGGCTTCACGCTCCTGACGCATCAGTTGGAGCAATAGGGTGCTGATGTCCATATCTTGTTGCAGCGACTGCTGCAGCAGGGACCAATCGCGGGTTGATTTCATCGTGCGGCCTCGGTGCTTGCGCACCCGCCGCAATAATCAACGGGGCGCTATTTAAACAGTTCGTCAAAACCTAACAGTTTGTCGGCGACCACGAGGTCATCGACGCTGTATTCGCCACTGGCCAGTGCGGCTTTAATTTCGGCCACTTTCTTTTCGTTGACGTCGGGCAGCTTCTGGAGCTTTTGCTCCATGGCTTTCATTCCCTGCGCCTGACTGCTCAGGTTCACGCTATCCGCGGAGGCCTTGGCCAATGCGGTAGGCGCGGGCGGTTGTTGCGCCGCTCGATCGGTGTTCGTTGCGCTTTCCTTGCTGGTATTGCGCAAGGTGGTTTGATCCGCAGCAGGCGGTGTCCCTAACCCCTTGATATCGATAGCCATTGCTAAAGCCCTTTATTGCTTGTTTGCCGAATGATGGAACTCCATCATCTTTATCGGCCACTTTAGCATCAACTTTAGAAAATCTTTGGGCCTCGGCTGCGCAGGTGCGTTCAAATGAAATCGATTTACGCGGGGCGCGCTCACATTGGCACTACGGCCTGCCCCGGCGCGACAACACGCGCGTCGATCACCCGCGAGGACGCTCGATTTTTGATGCGAATCTGCTCGCCGCGCCGGCCGTCGGTCATCGCGATGCCGGGCATTTTGACGGTCATGGCACTGGATTCAGCGCTGATGATGACCGAGTCGCCGCGCTTGACCAGCAGCGGTGCGTCGAGTTGTTGTGCGGTCAGCGGTCGGCCCTGGCCGATGCCGCGTTTGACCGCCATGCCGATTGCCTCTTGAGGATCGGTCAGATATTGGCCGAGTAATTGGCTTACGTCGGCTTCCACGAGTTGAACGTCGTTGCCGCCGATCGTCGATCCGACAGCCAATGGCCGGGTGGCGGCAACAACTTGCCGGTAGATAATCACATCGACCGGTATATACAGCGACCAGCCATCGACGCAGTTGACGAGCACATTCACGCGCGAGGGTGCCTCGTTCTGATCGCGCGTGTTGAGCGCCAAGGGCTGCGAGCAATTCGATTGTCCGATGCGCGCATCGAGAGATGGCAGCTGATATTCGATCCGCGTGCCGTCACCGAGACGCTCGGCAATTTTGCGCGAATAGCCCGCCATAAACTTGTCGGCGGCGATGCGCAGCTCGTTGTTGTCGGCCTGCGCGGGCAGCGCTGCGAGGAGTGCCATCGAGACACCCCAACTGAGTAAAAAGTTACGAACCATCATGATCTTGGCCTATGCTCTAGGGGCGCGCGCTAAACAGATTCCTGATTGCGCCGATAACTGTTCCAATTCCCCCGGAAGAATTTTGACGCTAATGCGCCAATGGCAAGGTTTGAGCAATATCCATGCCGGGGAAATCAATGCACTGCCGCAGGCGGGGAGAGCGATATGGCCGGGGTGTTAGACACCGTCAACAAACGCACGCAGCTGGTCGGGCAAAACCGACTGGAGCTGTTGCTATTCAAGCTGGACGGCCCACAGATATATGGCATCAACGTATTCAAGGTGCGCGAGGTACTGCCCTGTCCGTCGCTGACGTCGCTGCCGAAAAGCAGTGCGGTGGTGCGCGGCATCGCGCATATCCGCGGCGGCACGATCTCGGTGATGGATCTCGGGCTGGCCATCGGCAAGCGCAGCCTGCACGACATTAAAAACAGTTTCGTGATCATCACCGAGTACAACACCGCGACGCAGGGCTTCCTGGTCAAATCGGTCGAACGCATCGTCAACATGAACTGGGAAGCAATCCACCCGCCACCCAAGGGCGCGGGTCGCGACAACTATTTGACCGCTGTGACCGAAGTCGACGGCAAACTGGTCGAGATCATCGATGTCGAGAAGGTGCTCGCCGAAATCGCGCCGCCGGTCGAACATATCTCGGAAGGTGTGATCGACGAGGAAGTCACCCGCGCGGCATTATCGAAACACGTGTTGATCGTCGACGATTCGGCGATTGCGCGTAAGCAGATCAAGCGCTGCGTCGAATCGGTCGGCGCCGAAACCACGGTGCTGAACGATGGTCGCCAGGCGCTCGATTATCTGAAGTCGTTGGCCGATAGCGGGGAAAAGGTCAGCGACCGCATCATGATGATGATCTCCGATATCGAAATGCCGGAGATGGACGGCTACACGTTGACGGCCGAAGTGCGCGCCGATCCACGGCTGTCCGATCTGTTTGTGATGCTGCACACCTCGCTGAGCGGTGTGTTCAATCAGGCAATGGTGAAGAAGGTCGGTGCTAATGAGTTTCTCGCCAAATTCAACCCGGATATGCTCGCATCGCTGGTGGCGGCGCGGGTTCGCGCGGTCGATGACAAGCACGATGCATAAGCTGGCAGTTCAGGAATAACAATAATGCGCGACGCCAACGTCGCGCAGTGGGATCGGATTTGCCTGACGGTTTGCGCAATAAGCAGGGTGTGAATGAAATCTAAAGTCATTACAGGAGTGCAGCGTTTCAGCGGTCAGCCGACGCGCGAGCATTACGAAGAATTCCGCATATTTCTCGAAAAGGCGTGCGGTATCGTGCTGGGCGACAACAAGCAGTACCTCGTCACCAGCCGTCTCGCCACGCTGCTCGCCGAATATCGCCTGGCGAGCGGCCCCCG
>CBFHCK010000360.1:0-2810 GCA_965653955.1 uncultured Spongiibacteraceae bacterium | reverse complement strand
GCTAATAACATGAGAGTGCAAATAACGACATGAGCGGCAATTTTTCTTACGCCGTAAAATTCCAATCGCGCAAAACGCTCGCGGTTCACGTGCTGGATGATGGCGCGATCGAAGTGCGCGCGCCGCGCGGCATGAGCGAAAAACATATTGTGCAATTCGTCGAGCAAAAGGCCGCGTGGATCGTCAAATCGCGTGAGCGCCAGTTACAGCGCAGGCAATGGCAAACCGACGTGCAACCGGGCGCGGCAATGTGGTTTTTAGGCAAGCCGCGTCAGCTGGAAGTGGTACAGAGTCAACAGCCGGCGGTGTTATGCAGCGATGAAACCATCGCGGTCAGCACGCGCGATCATTGGAATTTGCCGCAATTATCGCGGCAATTGAACGATTGGTATCGCGATCAGGCGCAGCAGGTTTTTAGCGAAAGATTATTGCTGGTCTGCCAGCGCTTTCCCGGCATTCTGGCCGCGCCGGAATTGCGCCTGCGAAAAATGCGCAGACGTTGGGGTAGTTGCAGCCGCAGCGGTCGCGTCACATTGAATACCGAACTGGTGAAATTACCGCTATCGATGATCGATTACGTGATCGCGCACGAGCTGTGTCATTTATTCGAATTCAATCACGGCAAAAAATTTTATCGGATGCTCGAAAGCGTGATGCCGGATTGGAAACAGCGCGAGCAGGTGTTGAAGCAGTTTTAACGCTACTGGCTTTTGTGAGTCAGTGACGCCGCGTGGACTTCCCAGTTCTGTCCGTCGAACTTAACGATTTTTACTTCTTTTGGTTGAGTTTCCAGGCAGCGCAGATTCACATCGACGCCGTCGGGATTCGAACGTGGGATATAAAACGATTTGATGCCGCATACACGGCAGAATTTGTGCTCGGCGACCCCGGTGTTAAAGGTATAGGTGGTCAGCTTGTCTTCGCCAGCTATCAGGCGAAAATCGCGTTGCGGAACGATTAAATGCAAAAAGTCGGTCATTCGACAGATAGAACAATTGCAATCTTCGACTTCGACAGAGTCCGGCGCTTCGACCTCGAACCGAACTGCGCCGCAGTGACAGCCGCCTTGATAGATCATCGGAACCCCTTCGGAAAAATCGGTATGAGTTTGCGGCGGGCTATCTGCGAAACAGCGCGATCAGTTCGATTATTTATCCGCCGACTCGGCCGGTCGGCCAATTTTATCCGCAACGTGATCGGCAGTTTCCTGCGTAGCTTGTGCCGCGCGTTTTACTCCGTTGGTTGTTGCTTCTACCCCGCGTTTGACGCCGCGCTCGGTAGCTTGTGCGCCTTTCTCGATGCCGCGTCGGGTCGCTTGCGCCGCGTGCTCGACACCATCGGCGGTGGCTTTTGCGCCGCGTTCGACGGCATCCTCGACTTTATCGATGACGGGCTTGTCATTGGCTTCTGCGCGTGTCGTTTCGCTAGTCACCGTTAGCGCCAATGCCGACAACAGAAACGTAAAACTTATTCGCACAAGATTCATATTCGCAATGCTCCGATGGGGCGTGATTGATTTAACGGCGTTAATTTCGTGGCGCGCGTCTACGCCAGATCGTCGCTAATGCGCTGCCGATAATGCAATGCGTCAGCGCCGAGATTGCGCTCGGTACATCCACACCAGAGCCCGCTGGAAAATGCGTGCGAGCGAGATGTGCGCCGAGGCCCGAGTTCTGCATTCCGACTTCGATGGAAATAGTTCGCGCCACCGTTTCGCTGCGATTGATCCAATACGAAAACAAATATCCCAAACCGAAACCGAGTCCATGCAGCATCACAACACCTAATAACAAGCGCGGGCCCGCTTGCATGACTTGTTCGCGGCCGGCGCCGAGTACGGAAGCGACAATCAAAGCAATCACAATTACCGCTATCGATGGACTGATGCGTACAACTTGAGTTGTCAATTTCGGTGCAAAACGATTTAGCGCGATACCCAGTGCGACCGGCAACAATATGACTTGCAGACAGGAGATAAATAATCCCCATGCATCGACTGGCATGCGGGTACCTGCGAGCGCTGCAGTGAGCCACGGCGTCATCGCGACCGCCATCATCGTCGTCAACGTAGTGAGCGTGACCGATAACGCTACGTTTGCGCGCGACAGATAGGTAATCACATTAGAGGCAGTGCCGCCGGGGCAGCATGCAACGAGTATTAATCCCACTGCGTAAGCATCCGGCAATGCCAGGAGTTTCGCGATACCCCAGCCTGATAACGGCATGATGGTGTATTGCAGGGTCACACCTGCAACGACCCAGCCGGGCATTTGGAGCACGCGCTTAAAATCTTCGGCGGTGAGTGTGATGCCCATGCCCAACATGATGATGCCGAGTCCATATGTGATCCATGGGCCACTGAACCATGTAAAAAGCGGTGGATACCATAGTGAAAGAATGCTGCAACCGATAACCCAAATCGGAAAGGCGTTAGCGAAGCGGGCGAGTAAATTATCCATCGAGTAATAGTCGTTATTGGAAGAGGAGCGATTGTATCGGGTTTGCAATCCGCTCGCGGAAATTGATGGACTTAAAGCATCGGCTGCAAATATTTCCAAATGTTGGCGAGAATTTTTTGTTGTCCGTCCGCGCGTGGATGCAATCCATCGTCCTGCATCAATTCGGGATTACCCGCGACGCCTTCCAGCATGAACGGCACCAGCGGTAATTTGAATTCTTTCGCGAGCGCGGTATAGCTTTCATAGAAATCCGATGTGTAACGCAAGCCGTAATTGGGCGGGATTTTCATGCCGACCAACAGAACTTTACTGTTCGCGCGCAGACTGAGTTGCACGAGCTGGCGCAGGTTG
>CBFHCK010000359.1:0-2812 GCA_965653955.1 uncultured Spongiibacteraceae bacterium | reverse complement strand
GACGCTCCCACACTTTCACCGCTTTTTTGTTGCGCGATTCGCCGCCGATACGAATACCTTCGGGGTTGTAGCCGCTGTGACCGAATGGCGATGTACCGCCGGTGCCGATCCATTTATTGCCGCCCGAATGTTTTTCTTTTTGTTCGTCGAGACGCTTTTTGAACTCTTCGATCAGCTTTTCCAAACCGCCGAGCGATTGAATTTTCTGCTTTTCTTCTTCGCTGAGCTGTTTGAGGA
This sequence comes from uncultured Spongiibacteraceae bacterium, assembly GCA_965653955.1. GTDB lineage: Bacteria > Pseudomonadota > Gammaproteobacteria > Pseudomonadales > CAMLJR01 > CAMLJR01. Next base: position 2,575 of record CBFHCK010000359.1, on the reverse strand, counting down.
ATTCGCTGCGCAACCAATCTTCTGGGATCAGCGCCTCGATCACATCATCGACCGATTGCAGATCCTTAAAATAAAGCCCAAACGCGCGATCGAAGCGATCGTAGTATTTCTCGTCTTTAACCAGAGACGCACGGCTGAGGAAATAAAATTCGTCGATGTCAGCGAAGGCGAGATTTTTCTGTAGCGCTTCGAGCAGCGTCAGCAATTCATTGATCGATACCGGAATGCCGGCATCTTTCAAGCCGAAAAAGAAATTGATCAGCACAGCGGATTCCTAACGGCGGGTGTCGCGGCGATGCATAAATGCGAGGCGCTCAAGCAGGTGCACATCCTGCTCATTTTTCAACAGCGCACCGTACAACGGCGGAATCGCTTTGCCACCATCACGATTTTTCAGCACTTCTTCGGGAATATCGTCGGCCATCAGCAGTTTTAACCAATCGATCAATTCCGACGTCGATGGCTTTTTCTTCAACCCCGGAATTTCGCGCACTTCGAAAAACACTTCGAGCGCCTGTTGCACCAGCGATTGTTTGATACCCGGATAATGCACCTCGACGATGTCACGCATCGTGTCGCGGTCGGGAAAACTGATGAAGTGGAAAAAGCAGCGGCGCAAAAATGCGTCGGGCAATTCTTTTTCGTTATTGCTGGTGATAATAATGATGGGGCGATGCCGCGCACGCACCGTTTGACCAGTTTCGTACACGAAGAATTCCATGCGATCGAGCTCAAGCAGAAGATCGTTCGGAAATTCGATATCGGCTTTATCGATTTCGTCGATTAACAATACGGTCTGCTGTTCACTTTCAAATGCTTCCCACAATTTTCCGCGCTTGATGTAGTTGCCAATTTCATGCACTTTTTCGTTGCCGAGCTGCGAATCGCGCAACCGCGATACCGCATCGTATTCGTATAAACCTTGCTGTGCTTTTGTCGTCGATTTGATGTGCCAGGCCAGCAGCGGTTTATTCAACGCACGCGCAACTTCTTCGGCCAGCAATGTTTTACCAGTGCCTGGCTCGCCTTTAATCAGCAATGGACGTTGCAACGTAACGGCGGCGTTGACCGCGGTGCGCAAGTCATCGGTGGCGACATAACGATCGGTACCTTCAAACTTCATGAGTGCGTTACCATGTCGAGGGTTTTAGGGGACAGTTCACTTTTAGAGTGACCGTTCACAGGTAGGTCAGCGAGCCTAACGATTGTGTGCCAGTGAATCAAGCCGAGCCATCTGCGTTTATAGCGCGCAATCGATAAATTCAGCCGCACCATTTTCGCCAAAGCAGGGAGATTCGAAATGAATAAACTCTACGCCGACAACAGCCTGAGTATCGGCAATACACCGCTGGTGAAGCTCAACCGCATTACCTCTCATAAAATTTATGCAAAGCTCGAAAGCCGTAACCCGGCCGCATCGGTAAAGTGCCGCATCGGTGCCAACATGATTTGGGATGCGGAACAAAGCGGCCGCCTCAAACCGGGCATGGAACTGGTTGAGCCGACCAGCGGTAATACCGGTATCGCGCTTGCGTTTGTCGCTGCATCGCGCGGTTATCCAGTGACGCTGACGATGCCGAATACGATGAGTATCGAGCGTCGCAAAGTATTGATCGCGCTCGGCGCGAAACTCGTTCTCACCGATGGCGCAAAAGGCATGAAAGCCGCCATGCAAAAAGCGGCTGAAATCGTCGAAAGCGATCCAAGCCGCTATTTGATGCTGCAGCAATTCGAAAATCCGGCCAATCCGGCAATCCACGAAAAAACCACCGGCCCCGAAATCTGGGAGGCGACCAATGGCGAAATCGATGTGCTGGTCAGTGGCGTCGGCACCGGCGGCACCATTACCGGCATTGCTCGCTACATAAAAAATACGCAGGGCAAGGCGATCACTGCGGTTGCCGTGGAACCGGAATCGTCTTACATGATCCGCGCCGCGAAAGAAGGTAAAGAGCCAAGCCACGCACCGCATAAAATCCAGGGCATCGGCGCGGGCTTCATTCCGAAAACACTCGATCTCAATGTTGTCGATCAAGTGGAAGCGATCAGCAATGATGAAGCGATCGAGTGGGCGCATCGCTTGATGCGCGAAGAGGGCATTCTTGCCGGTATTTCCTGCGGCGCGGCAATGGCGGCAGCGCAACGCGTTGCCGAGCAACCGCAACATCGCGGCAAAACGATTGTGGTGATATTGCCGGATTCGGGCGAACGCTATTTGAGCACGGTTCTATTCGAGGGCGCGTTCGAAGAAGCCGTTGGATAAGCACGTTTACCGAATAAAAAAGGCGAATCATTTGATTCGCCTTTTTTATTCAACTGTCTCTCACTGAATTTCTACAGCTATTTTTTCTTATCGTCACCCGGGTCGATATCGATGGCATCATCGGGTAAATCGAGTGCCTTCGGTCGCTTTGATTTTCCTTTATCTTTTGTCTCGCCCGCATCGTCGCTCTTGCCGCCCTTCTCATCCTTGCCTTTGTCCTTACCTTTAGACGGCTTTTCTTCGTCTTCGTCATCCTCGTCGGCGGCATCGAGCACGGCCGATTTATTGCCGCCCATGATCATGCGATACGCA
>CBFHCK010000358.1:0-2817 GCA_965653955.1 uncultured Spongiibacteraceae bacterium | reverse complement strand
GTTGTCTCCACGGCGCAGCGCCTGCGTGATTTCATCGAGAATCGCCGCCAGCACAAGCTGCGATTTTTCGACCGGAATATCGGCCTGATCGGCAATGTAAGCGGTGAGATCGGGTTTGCGCATCGCTTCACCTCGAATTGAGCAAGTAGTTGTTGTTATGGGCGGGCAGCTTCAACCACTTGCCTCCGAAGCTGCCTCGTATCGTTTTTAACCGGTACTAACTTCAAGCGCCGACTGTTAAGCCAGAATCGGCGGCAGTTCTTTTTGCAGACGCAGCTTCTCCTTGGTGCCGTCGCCAGTCAGCGCGAAACCGAGCAATTTGCCCTGCGAATCGCGGAATTCGGCGACGACATTGTTGCCGTTCTGCTGAATAGTCCACTCGCCTTGCGCGCCGCGCGGTGCGGGGCTGACCACCACGGGACATGCCGGCGTCTTGATGGTAACCGGCATTGCCGGGTACAGAACATCGGTCGGCTTGCCGGCGAGCGTCGCACCGAGCGCGCGCGCCGATGCGATCAGCGGTGCGACATAGACCAGCACATTGCCTTCGACTTCGACGCAATCGCCGAGCGCATAGACATTCTCTGCGCTGGTTTCGAGTTTACGGTTGGTGACGATGCCGCGATTGACTTCGATGCCGGACGCTTTCGCCAGATCGACGCGTGGACGTACACCCACCGCCGACAACACGATGTCGGCTTCGAGGAAGGTGCCGTTGTTCAGAATGACTTCGACGCCGCCGTGCGGGCTCTTGTTCACTTCGGTCACGAGCTGGCCGAAATGGAAGCGCGCGCCCTTCTCTTCCAGCGCGCGCTGCACCGCCTTGCCGGCGGCTTCAGGCAGCAACGTTGGCAAACAGTAGCCGAGCGGATCGACGGTTTCGATCTCGAAGCCGCCGTTGAGCAGATCGTTAGTGAATTCGCAGCCGATCAGGCCGCCGCCGATGATCAGAACTTTCTTGACGTTGTTCTTCGCGATCGCCTTGCGGAAATCGTCGTAGTCGAGCAGATCGTTGACCGAGTACACGAGGTCCAGGCCATCGCCGGTCAATGGCGGGCGGATAACGTCAGCGCCCAGCGCGAGCACGAGTTTGCCGTAATGGATCGCGGTTTCCGCATCGCCGACCTTAATGATCTGGTTGGCGGTATCGATCGCGGTTACCTTCGTCATCGTCCAGACGCTGGCGCCAAGCTCTTTCGCCATGCTGCCGGCATCGTTCTGCGCCAGCGCTTTCGCATCCTGATTCTTGGTGTAACCGGTCGACAGCATCGGCTTCGAATACCAGCGGCCGTCGTCGGCAGTGATCAGAATCACCGGCGTTTCTTTGTTGTGCTTGCGGAATTCTTCGACCAGGTTATAGCCGGCCATGCCACCGCCGATGACAACGACCGGCGCATTGCCTGAAGCAGCGGGCTGCTGATGATGCGGAGTAGCAGGCGCCGGGGATTCTTCGAGCAACTGGAAGTCTTCTTTACCTACGCCGCAATCGGGGCAGAGCCACTCGACCGGGACATCTTCCCAACGGGTGCCAGCAGGTACGCCATTTTCAGGATCGCCGACCGCTTCGTCGTAGACCCAACCGCAGATAATGCATTCCCACTTCGCCATTGCCGAAACCTGCCTCTGAATTTGTCGCTACCGATCGCGTGTTGATTGTTGGTGCGCTATCGCGCATGCTGCGCGCGCTAAAAAATCAATTGCTCTTGCCGCAATTTCGCCTGAAATCAGCGCTTTTAGCGCTACTTGAGGGCTTGTCGTTAGATTTTGGAAGCCGCGGATTGTACGCCGAAACGTCAACTCGACACCATAGCGAAGCCCGCGTGCCAGCCCGCCAACTGCACTGGTTTGACCGGCATCAACACCCGCATTTGCGCCCGCCCCGAACACTGTTGCCGTGGCTCATCGCCGAGGGTTCGCTGACCCGCCATCTGGTGCGCGCGAGCGGCGGCGATTTCCGGGTCGAACGCATTTCCCAGGATTGGCGGCGACCCGCCTTGTCAGAGGCACGCCTGCTCGGCATCGATCCGCAGCGTTACGCATTAATTCGCGAAGTGATTCTGTGGGGGCGCGGCGAACCGTGGGTCTACGCGCGCAGCGTGATTCCATTCGCCAGCCTACAGGGCGAATTACGCAGACTCCGGAAGCTGCGCAACTCATCGCTCGGAGCGCTGCTGTTCCGTTATCCGCATCTGACGCGCACACCTTTCGAAATCGCCCGCGTCGACGCCGATCTGCTGCCGCCGGCATTGCGCGGCAACACCGCTGCGTGGGCGCGCCGTTCGCGCTTTGCAATTCGCAAGCAGAACCTGATCGTCGGCGAAATTTTTCTCGACGCGTTCACACGCTCGCCCTCGGTGCGTCGTCACCCGTAATTCACAGCGCTGTATCGATAAGAGTGCTTGTTATACTCGCCCGCACTTCCCATCCCCTGATGCGCACGGATTTTCGATCATGACGTTTTCGTTGAAATCGTTTCAGCAGCGGATGCCTTCGCTAAAACAAATTCAACAACGCGCGCCGTTGTATCTGAAATTAATGCGTGCGGATAAACCCATCGGCACGTTGTTGCTGCTATGGCCGACGCTGTGGGCGCTATGGCTCGCCGCAGGCGGCGTACCGCAATGGCATCTGCTATTTATTTTTTGCAGCGGCGTATTTCTGATGCGGTCGGCCGGTTGTGTGATTAACGATTTCGCCGATCGCGATTTCGATGGCCACGTACAACGCACCGCACAGCGGCCGCTGGCTGCCGGTCTCGTCAGCAAACGCGAAGCGCTGACGCTTGCCGCATGCTTATGTCTGCTCGCATTTGTGCTC
>CBFHCK010000357.1:0-2819 GCA_965653955.1 uncultured Spongiibacteraceae bacterium | reverse complement strand
GTGCCACAGTTCTCGCCGCATCTGCGCATCGATGACGACGGCGAATTTTTTAACATCTGGTTCAACGGCGAAAAAATTCCGCTGCGTAAATCGGACACATTGCTGTTGCCGATCCGCAACAGCACGGTTGAAGAATTCGCGCGCTACCTGCGCGATCAATTTATCGGCGATGGCAGCTTCCTAACCGAACGCGGTATTTGTTCAGCGGTAATAAAAGTATCTTCTGGCCCTGGACAATCGGGCTCGGCGAAGTGGCATAACGATTAAGCGAAAACAATTGGCGGCGAATTAAACTTTCAACAAGCCGCGAAATCCTCGGGATGAATAATACGATTGCGCGCCGTTGTGATAGACAAACACCGTGTCGTAGCGTCGATCGCAAAAAAGTGCACCGCCTAATTTTCTAATCGCGGCGGGTGTTTTGATCCAGCTCGATGTTTTTACATCGAACTTTCCGAGTGTCTGTAACTCTCGATATTGTTCTTCGGTTAACAGTTCGATGCCCATTGCAGCGGCCATATCGACGGCGTTATTTTCCGGTTTGTTTTCCTTGCGCGATTCAAGCCCTTCGCGGTCGTAACAAATACTGCGGCGGCCCTGCGGTGTTTCCGCCGCGCAATCATAAAAAATATATTCGCCGGTCTTTTTGTCGTAACCGACCACATCGGGTTCGCCGCCGGTCGCTTCCATTTCGCCGAGCGAACGCAATTTTTCCTTATCGGTTTCCAACCTCGCTTGCACATCGTTCCATGCAAGGCCTTTATGGCGATTCATGTTCTTTTCGAATCGATTTTTCAATAGCGTAATCAGTTCGTCGCGCTGTTGTGCTTTCATGAATGCATGCCTCCGTTCAAAGCGGTGCTTTTAAATAATCGGCGACATCGATTCGATAAAATGCGCTGATATACTCGACACCATTGGTGATCTTGCCTTCTTCGTGAGAAAAACGACCGCCGATTTTTTCCATCGCCTTGCGTGAGCGCCAGTTCGTCGATCCCACATGAAACCACGCTGTTTTGGCTGAGCGAAAAGCATGGTCGAGCATCAGCCGCTTCATTTCGCGATTCACCGCACCGCCCCAATGACTTCTTGCGAGAAACGTGTAACCAATGGCGATTTCTTCTTTTTCGGCATCCCATTCGTAGTAACGCGATGAGCCGACTATTTTGTGCGATGCGTTGTCTATGACCACGAAAGCACTATCGGAGGCGATTGCGCTCGCAAAGAAATTGTTTTCGAAAACCTCACGACGATATCGCGACGGGTCAGGGTGCTGCTCCCAAATCAGCGGGTCGGAAGCAGCCGTATGCAACGCTTCGAAATCGTCTGCGGTTAAAGGGCGGAGTGTAATGAGATCGCCAACGAGCGTCGGCTGAAAATCAAAAGATTGATTCACGGATCCTTCCTGTCGGGGATGTACGAAGCTTAAAGTCTATCGATACCGCGTCGCGGAATACAGTAGATTTCTTTGGCGTAGGTGTCGCCAAGCGATCCCTCGACAACCAGTTGAATATCCAGTTTTTCAATGCGCCGCACATTGGTTTTCGTGTTCTGATCGGACATATCCATTTCCAGAATTACGCGTTCTTCTTTCGAGCCGATAATCCAGCCCTTGCTGAAATAGGTGAGATCGTAATCCTCGTGCTGTAACAATCCTTCCTTTTTTAGCTGCGATGTCAGTTCGGCAAACGACAGATTGGGCAGCTCTGCAGCATCTTTCATTTTGAGCAGATATTTCGCGCGTCGCACGATCGCAACGCCGCCGCCGAGATTCGCGAGCCGCACCGCGAGAAAGCTATTGCCGTGCGAATTGCTGCCGAGGTTGTATATCGATTCCGCATCGCGGCGCACGCGGTAATCAAGCAACGGCCGCAAGCCGTGTTCGAACTGGCTGCGCGTGTAGAGCAGCGTGAGCACGGTCAGTAAAATCGTCAGCGCGGTTTTGACATCCACCAGCGTCAGTTGCCAGATCGCGGCGGTTTCATCGAGCCCGAAGAATTTCAAATTCGCCTGCAGCACGGTGAATATCGCCAGCGCGATGCATACGCACAACAAATACGCGGGGAAATGTTTGAGAGGATTGCGTTTCAGTTTGCGCTGCGGGCCGGGATGTTGTTTTTCCATCGCATTCAGCCTTCGCTCGCCGAACGATGCTGCCCGCTGGTGCCGACACAATTAACACGCGCAACGCTGGTGCCGACATTCGTCATCGTATGCGTGATATGCGCCGCAACCTCGATGGTCTCGCCCGCTGACATAAGCCGCCGCGTATCGCCAAACGCAAATTCAATCTCACCGTCGAGATGAATCGTGCGGCTCGGCGCACCATGGTAATGCTCGAAAGATTCGTTGGGTTCCAGAGAAATAATCGCCATGCTCGATACTCCTGTTAAAAGAAGAAACAGCGTTTTAGCTAATCGGTTCTACTGCCAGCGGAATTGTGCGCCACCATTGCGGTGGGTGGTATTGATTTTCTGTGGTCGGGTGCGTGGCTGCAGATGTTTGGTGTTTGGGCTAAGCCGCCACTCGGGAAATTTAAAATGCTGAAATAGCGGACGTTCCACGCTTCAAAAAACGGCGGACAAAGCGCAGCTTGGCTCTCAGGCACGGGCAGCCGTCCTTCGTTGTTGCTCAAATTAACCCGATAGGAAAAAACTGTCCAATAAGGGTTGCCGCTCGGGCATTTGGTCGGAATCGGCACAATGATTGGGTGTGCTTCAATAAACCGTATACGGGCAGTGAGTACGATTGTTGATTCGTAATGTCGATTCTTTTTATTCGGCAGATTCTTCGATTATGTCTGTTCAAGCCTGTGCGTT
>CBFHCK010000356.1:0-2821 GCA_965653955.1 uncultured Spongiibacteraceae bacterium | reverse complement strand
GTGACCGCATGGTGGCGTTGCATCTGCATGAAAACATCGATTAGCGCGCCTAGGCGATTTCGCCTAGTACGCCGCAGTAATCAGAGAAAATAATCGCTGTTGTCGAGCCCGAGTTGAATCGCGCCAAAATTACGGCCGTATTTGAAAGGATTGTTGCCGGCATGCGCACGGCTGGCGAGAATATCGACGACAAACTGCTGCACCTGCGCATCGAGAAAAATAGCGCGACCGCCGCAGAATTTTTGCAGTTCGAGCACTGCGTCGAGACATTGATCGGGTACGACTGCAGCTTCGAAACGATATTGCGAACGCTTGTCGATCGCAGTGATTTCTCCGCGACGTGCATCGCTCATCATCTGCTCGAAATTCGCAAACATTTTCAGCCGTAATTGATCGACCAACACTTGTGCGCTGGCGAGTGCCATCTGCGCGTGTGGATCTTGTGCAGTGTGCGCGCCATCGACGCCGATGCGTTGAGTAGCCAACGCGCGATAAGCATCGATTGCACCTTGCAGCGCACCGATCGCTGCGGTGGAAATTGCCCGTACGAACACTTGACCGAACGGCAACCGATATAGCGGGAATTCCGCGCAATCGGGGCCGGGGCTGTTGCAAAGAAATCCATCGATTATTTTGTGTGTGCGATGCTCCGGCACGAATGCATCTTCGACGATAACGTCATGCGAGCCGGTACCGCGCAATCCGAGCGTATGCCAAACATCGACAATTTCAACGTCGCGACGCGGCAGCAAAAATGTGCGGAAATCGCGCGAGCCATCGTTGGTCTGCACGCCACCGCCGAGAAATACCCAATCGCAGTGATCGCTGCCGCTGGAAAACCCCCAACGCCCACTGAATCGATAACCGCCGTCAACAGGCACTGCTTTGCCCACCGGCATATACGACGATGCAATCAATGCACTGCTGTCTTGCTCCCATACGTCTTGCTGCGCATGCAGCGGGAATAAACCCATCTGCCAGTTGTGCACACCGACGACGCCATACACCCACGCGGTCGACATACATGCTTCCGCAAGCGTCATCTGGATTTCGTAAAACACCTGCGGCTCCATCGCATAACCGCCCCAGCGTTGCGGTTGCAATACGCGAAAAAAACCGGCGCGCTGCAAATCGTCAATCGTTTGCTTAGGCAGTTTGCGTTCGCGATGTGCCTGCTCGCGGCGTTCGCGTAGGATCGGGTGCAATTCGTGCGCGCGTTGCACCAACTCTTCGGCCGTCGGAATTTGCATTGTCATCATCGATTACCTGCCAGCGATTGCGGCCGCCATTGCGACGGCCCGGTTGTGCGCAAAGAAGCGATTACCACTTCATAGCGATATCGACACCATAGGCGCGCGGATCTCCGAAATACGCCTGCCGAATACCGCTTGGCGGCCCCAGGTCGAGCGTAGTCGCTACGTATTCTTTGTTGGTGAGATTTTTACCCCACAGTGCAACATCAAATGTGGTGTTGCCGACGCGGATATTTTCCAGCGCGAACCGTGCATTAACCAACGTGCGTTTGTCGCCCTTGTTATCGGAGGCGACTTGCGGTGCCGCCGCATTTTTCGAGTACGGATACAAGTAGTACGACGCGGTGTGATCGAGATCGACCATAAAACGATAGTTGCCGTAATGGGTACGCAGGAATGCCCAATCGGCACTCGCCGACCAGGTATTGGTTGGCGCCAATGGGAAGACCCGATCGTCGGCGACATTTTCGATATTGCCGCTAACCACATCGCGATCGGTGAAGGTGTCGTATTCAGGATGTAGATATGCATACGACCAGCGCAGTTGCAGATCTTCGGTCACCTGCGCGATCGCTTCGATTTCGGCGCCACGCGTCGTCGCTTTGCCCGCATTGTTGACCAGGCTGGAGAGGCCGCTGCCGCCGGTGAATGTTGCCAGCTGCATGTCTTTCGATTTGTTCAAAAACATCGCGACGTTCAATTGCAGGCTGTGATCGAACCAATCGCTTTTTGCACCGATCTCGTAAGAATCGAGCAGCTCTTCATCGTAAGGAATTAATGTATCGGCTGGAGTCGATGCTTCGCTGTTGAAACCGCCGCTTTTGAAACCGCGCGACCACTTCGCATAAACATTCAACGACTCATCGACCGTGTAATTCGCAATCAAAGCCGGGCTCAGATTGTTGAAGGTTTTTTCGGCACTGGTGCCGCTTGGAATGTCGAGATTAGGTACAGGCGAAATCGTTTCGAGATAGCGGCCCAGTTCTTTTTTCTCATGGGTATAACGCAGACCGAGACTCAACGTTAAATCATCGGTGAAGTCGTAACTGACCTGGCCGAATGCTGCGTAGGTTTCGGTGTTGATGTCGGCATCGGAATACTGACGGAACACGCCAAAAATATCGGGACCGCCAAACGGATCGTTATGTTGATTGCCGTCGTCTTTGAAGTAATAAAGGCCGGCGACATATTCGAGTTCATCGTAGTCGCCGGTTACCTGGAATTCCTGCGACCACGATTTGTAATCGGAAATACGCGTTGTCCATATCAGCGGCAATTCAGAACCGTCGTAATCGTTCGCAACGGTCGCTTCCATTTTGCGATACGCGCTGATCGACTTGAATGCGATCGTATCGAGATCCCAATTCAGGGTAATGGCATGGCCCTGCGTTTTAACTTTTTCCGATACCGGACTATCGATCGTAACTTTGTCCTGGTAATCGTTCGACAAATACGATGTCAACGGTGCGCCGGCGACGGGTTGACCGTAGCGCGGGTTTTGGTCGGCTTTGCTGAAATCGGCTGCGTATTCGGCCTGCAACACATCGCTGATATCGAGCACAAATACC
>CBFHCK010000355.1:0-2829 GCA_965653955.1 uncultured Spongiibacteraceae bacterium | reverse complement strand
GCAGAAATCCGGCTCGCCCGCTTCGAGATGAACAATGTCACGCCCCTGCGCTTCAAGCGCTTTGGCGCGGGTCAATACCTCGACGACGCGGAACGGTTCGATATCGGCCAGACGGCGCGCGAATTGGTCGCTCAATGGCGGCTCCCCAGCGTACGTTGCAACGAATCGGCAGTCGAAAAACCGGATCGATTGTTGTTTACAGTGGTCATTTTGAAAGGCGGCTATTGTAGACGCGCGGGTGTGATGTCGTCCCCTCGAAAACGCGACAATTTGGCGCCCCCGCTCACGCAGCGAACGAGTGTAAAGATATTGTGGTCATATGGCTTTGCGCGCGGATATCTGGTAGGTTTGCCCGCCTAATAACGACCGGCCAGGCACGCACCACAGGGCTCCGCCCGGTTTTAACACAGCACTGAACGTATTGGATGAGGCGTCGATAATGTCAGCTAAGAAACAAGAGGCGGTCACTTCGTTCAAGAACTTCGAACCCTACAAATTGAAAAAGGGTGAGGAGTACATGAACGATAAGCAGAAGGATCATTTCCGCGCCATTCTGCGGCAATGGAAAGCCGAGCTGATGGAAGAAGTCGACCGCACCGTGTCGCACATGAAAGACGAAGCGGCGAACTTTCCGGATCCGGCCGATCGCGCCACCCAGGAAGAAGAATTCAGCCTCGAACTGCGCGCCCGCGACCGCGAGCGCAAACTGATCAAGAAAATCGATACAACCTTCGATCTGATCGACAACAACGATTACGGTTACTGCGAAGCATGCGGCGTCGAAATCGGCATCAAGCGCCTCGAAGCGCGTCCGACAGCAACACTCTGCATCGATTGCAAAACCCTCGATGAAATCAAAGAACGCCAAGAACACGGTTGAGCGTGAGGCCGCCCGGCCTTCGCTCTTTTCCTCGTTCAATTAATCCAGTTTTGCTCATCGGCATCGCTTCATGCCGAACCCTGCATCTTCGTACGTCGGGCGCTTCGCGCCCTCTCCCACCGGCCCCCTGCATTTCGGCTCGTTAATTGGCGCGCTCGCCAGCTTTCTCGATGCGCGCGCGCACGGCGGCCGCTGGTTGGTTCGCGTCGAAGATATCGATCCCGCGCGTGAAGTGCCCGGAGCTGCTGTAGCCATTCTCGATTGTCTGCGCGCCCACGGGCTGACGTGGGATGGCGATGTGATGTTTCAAAGCGAGCGCCACGATGTTTATCGCCAGGCATGTAAGCGACTCATCGAAGAAAACCAGGCGTTTTACTGCACGTGCTCGCGCACCGATCTGCTCGCCAATCGAGGCGTCTACACAGGCCATTGCCGCGCGTGCCGACAACAACCCAATTCGCCATATGCCATTCGTTTGCTGACCGAAGATCGCACCATTGAATTCATCGATCGCATTCAGGGAGAGATTCGGGAAAACATCGGGCGCGCCGTCGGCGATTTCGTGATTTATCGCAAAGAGAAATTGCCGGCGTATCAACTGGCAGTCGTGCTCGATGACGCCGAGCAACGGATAACGCATATCGTGCGCGGCTCGGATTTACTCGATTCGACAGCGCGCCAAATTTATCTGCAGCAATGTTTGCGACTGCCTACACCCAGTTATGCGCACGTGCCGGTGATCGCGAATACGCAGGGCCAAAAACTCAGCAAGCAGACATTTGCCGCAGCGCTCGACAAGCAAAACGCGCGCGATAATTTACTCGCTGCACTCGAGTTCCTCGATCAAAAGCCATTGCGACATACCGCGCTAACAATCGACGCACTGCTGCAGTCGGCCATCGCTCATTGGGATATCGACAGAGTACCGAGACAGCTTTCGTTATCGGGCGCTGCGTTGCCGCAATCGTGCCGCCGTTTTGCAACTTGAATGACGCATCAAGTACCATCGACGCGGTCTTTTTCCAACCTTATGCGCCCACCGCCATGTATTTGAATCCGACGCTACTGTTGCTGCTTGGTCTGACCTTTGTGTTCGCGCCGTCGCTGCAGGAATGGGTGCTGAGCGGTAACGATGCGTGGTATCGGCCATATTTCGTTTGGATCGGCCTGATTATTTTCATTTACTGGAGCCAACGCGGTAAGGCTCGCGATGAGTTTTAGTCTCGCCACACTGCTCGGTATCGGGCTCGTCTACCTTCTTTTATTGTTTGCGATCGCGCATTTCAGCGAGCGCGGCTACATTCCAAAACGCTGGCAGCGCCACCCCCTCGTTTACATTTTTTCGCTTGGCGTTTTCGGCGGCACCACGCTGATTTACAACACCGTCGAAACGGCCTACCACTACGGTTATGGATATCTCGCCCTCTACAGCGGCATTGGCGGAACCTTTTTACTCGCACCACTATTGTTGTCGCCGCTACTGCGCATTTGCCGCTTGTATCAATTGAGCTCACTGGCGGATCTGCTGACATTTCGCTTTCGCAGCCCATGGGTTGGTTCCGCAGTCACGATATTCATGTTGATTGCGATGATGCCGCTACTGGCACTCCAGATTCGCGCGGTCGCCGACACCGTGCACATTCTCAACAGCGGTAGCGGAACCACACATGCCGGCAGTAGCGCCGATGGTCTCGCGCTAGGGTTCTGTCTTGTCATATCGGCGTTTGCGATTTTGTTCGGCTCGAAACATCGGTCGGCGCACCAGCGTCACGATGGATTAGTCATGGCAGTCGCATTCGAATCGCTGGTGAAACTGCTGACGTTACTCGCCGTGGGTGCGGTAGTCGTTTTCGGTGTCTTCGGAAGTTGGCCCGGTATGCAGGAGTGGCTGGTAGCGCATCCGGATGTGCTCGCGCAATTGCGATCTCCGTTGCGTCAGGATTCGGCGC
>CBFHCK010000354.1:0-2833 GCA_965653955.1 uncultured Spongiibacteraceae bacterium | reverse complement strand
GCTCGTTCAGCATAGCTAGAAAAGCCGTTTCGTCGATGACGCGGACGCCGAGTTTCTCGGCGTCCGCCAATTTCGATCCCGCACCGGGACCGGCGATGACGCACGCGGTCTTTTTCGAAACACTGCCGGACACTTTTGCGCCGAGAATTAAAAGCCGCTGTTTCGCATCGTCGCGCGACATGGATTCGAGTGTACCGGTCAGCACATACGTCTGACCTTCAAGCGGCAGATCGGCGTTTGCACGCGCCGCAATGGCGGGCCATTGCACGCCTTCGTCGATCAACCGCTGAATGACATCGCGATTGCGCGTCGTGGCGAAGAAATCGACCATGTGCTGCGCAACGATCGGGCCTACATCCGGCACGCGCTGCAGTGTTTCCATATTCGCGTTCATGATCGCGTTCAGATCGCCGAAGTAATTCGCCAACGCAAGCGCGGTAGCCTCCCCCACTTCGCGAATACCGAGCGCAAACAAAAAGCGCGGCAGCGTTGTCTGTTTGCTTTTCTCGAGCGCGGCAAGCAGATTCGCGGCGGATTTTTCCGCCATCCGCTCAAGCCCCGACAACGTCGCCAGATCGAGCCGATACACATCGGCCACCGACGCCACCAGCTTTTGCTCGACCAATTGCTCGACCAGCTTATCGCCGAGCCCTTCGATATCCATCGCGCGTCGATGTGCAAAATGCCGAATCGATTCCTTCAATTGCGCCGCACACACCAACCCGCCGGTGCAGCGGATAACCGCCTCGCCCTCAACACGCTCGACCGGCGAACCACAGACCGGGCAATTCGGTGGAAATTGGATCGGCCGCGCGGTTGGCGGGCGCTGATCGATGACCACCTGCACGATTTGCGGAATTACATCGCCGGCGCGCCGCACGATCACGGTATCGCCAATTTGAATGCCGAGCCGTTCGATTTCATCCGCGTTATGGAGCGTTGCATTGCTGACTGTCACACCGCCGACGAATACCGGCTTTAATCGCGCTGTGGGTGTAATTGCGCCGGTGCGCCCGACCTGAAAATCGACATTAAGAACTTCGGTGAATTGTTCTTGAGGCGGATATTTATGCGCGACAGCCCAGCGCGGTTCGCGTGAACGAAATCCGAGCTGGCGCTGCAACGTCAGTGAATTCACTTTGTATACGACACCGTCGATATCGAACGGCAGAGAGTCGCGGCGCACGCCGACTTCACGATAATACTTGGCCAATCCTTCCGGTCCGTCGGACACGGTGCGCATTGCGAATACGGGAAAGCCGAGCTCTTCCAATCGGTCGAGCACTTCACTGTGCGTAACGCCAAGCGCTAAGCCAACGACTTCGCCGACCCCGTACGCGTAAAAAGATAATGGCCGCTGCGCGGTAATACGCGAATCGAGCTGACGTAAACAGCCGGACGCCGCATTGCGCGGATTGACGAAAATCTTTGCGTCGATCGCCCGCTGCTGCGCATTCAATGCCTCGAAATCGGCTCGCTTCATCAGCACTTCACCGCGCACCTCAAGCACCGCAGCCGTCGTCGAAATACGCAACGGAATCGAGCGGATCGTGCGCACATTGGGCGTCACGTCTTCGCCGACTTCGCCATTGCCGCGCGTAGCGGCTTGCACCAGCAGACCGTTTTCGTAGCGAAGATTCAGCGCCAAACCATCGAATTTCACTTCGGCTGCATAGGCAACCGGCGCGCTGTTATCGTCCAGTTCGAGCTCACGGCGAATACGCGCATCGAACACATGGACCGCGCTTTCGCTGGTATCGGTTTCGGTGAGAATCGACAACATCGGCACGGCGTGTCGAACCGACGGCAAATCCGAACGCGGCGGCGCGCCAACGCGTTGCGTCGGTGAATCGATCGTCAGAAATTGCGGATATTGCTCTTCGAGCTGACGCAGTTCGAGCAGCAGACGATCGTATTCGACATCGGGAATCGAGGGCTCATCGAGCACGTAATAGCGGTAATTGTGCGCATTCAATGTTTCGCGCAGTTTGAGCAGGCGTTGTTCGACGGCCACGAGTGACGACATAAAAATTCCGTCGGATTGTTGAAGCGATGCGCTAGAGCTGAAGCGTCAGTTGTTTGCGTTCAAAATCGCGTATGCGCTGACGGCAGTG
This sequence comes from uncultured Spongiibacteraceae bacterium, assembly GCA_965653955.1. Classification (GTDB taxonomy): domain Bacteria; phylum Pseudomonadota; class Gammaproteobacteria; order Pseudomonadales; family CAMLJR01; genus CAMLJR01. The sequence continues at coordinate 719 of CBFHCK010000354.1, read as the reverse complement.
CTCGATGGTCTGCGCGGTCATGACGCTTTGCGCATCATCGCGCATCTCAGCATGCAGATGACGCACCAGCACCTGGGCGGTTTCCACCATGTAATTGAACGCAGTCACGGGTTTTTCCGGTCCCGGCAGCGTCAGAAAAAAGCAGACGCCGGGTGTACTGAAATTGTCGATGCCGTCGAGATCGAAGCTGCCCGGTTCAACAAGATTGGCGACGCTGAATTGAACCGGCCCGTTGCCGTTGGCTTTTTCGTAGCGATGAAAAATAGCCATTTTGCCGAACCGGCAATCGCAGGCAAGCAACAGTTGCAGCAGATCCGGGCCTTTGAATCCCGTTTCATCTTTGCTCAACACATTGATGATCAGCACTTCCTGCGGTGACGCAGCAGGCTCTTCGAGCGGCTCATCGCGCTGCTCGGTTTTATTGCGTTTAAAAAATGATTCGCGCTCGCGCCGCGGCTCAACAATCGGCTCGTCGTTAGCTTCTTCGAGAACGGTTGCAGCGATCTGGGGCTCGTCAATTTCCGGCTCGACGATTTCAGGCACGTCATATTCATGCGACGCAACCATCGGTTTCTGGACCGGTTCGCTGAATTCTTCCGGCTCGGACATAACCGGCTCGATGCGCTCGGCTTCGACGGAATAATCGTCCGCGTCCGTAACGGAATGATCGTCGGGTGTGGATTCCAACGGCGGGGCAATAGGCGGAGCAACGCTGACGG
>CBFHCK010000353.1:0-2837 GCA_965653955.1 uncultured Spongiibacteraceae bacterium | reverse complement strand
GTTCGACGCGATTATGCTCGAATCGCGCAACAGCCTCGAACAGGCCAAAGAAGCGATTATCGAATTCGTCGCCACGCAATGGCGGCATCAATGCGTTGAGGAAGTACCCGAACTGCTCGCCGCCGTGCGCGGCAGTTTCGCCGTCGCCGGCTTGCATCGCGCCGCCGAAGTGCTCGCGAAATGCGAAAACTACGTGCGCCAGGATCTGCTCAACGATCGCAAGATCCCCGCATGGCAACTGCTCGATACGCTCGCCGATGCGATTGCGTCGATCGATTATTACCTCGAACGCCTTAGCGAAGATGCGGAAGCGGAATGCGAAAGCATTCTCGACGTCGCCGAACAAAGCGTACTGGCGCTGATCACCGCGCCCGAATCCGAACGCACGCAAGCCCTCGCTCCAATTGGCGGGGGTGCTCGCATCCTGCCGTTCCAGCGTCCGCTGCCAGCCGACGAAACCTACTACAGCGATCAAGACCCAGAGCCGCTCGATGATGAAGTCGAGCCGACCGAGCCCGTGGATGTGTTCGCGGCGATGACGGCCATCGCCACCCCCGAGCCCGACGTTGTGCCAATGTCCCACGAGCTTGTCGAGGATGTCGTCGCGTCAGGTGTTGTCGTGGAAGCGGCAGACACCGTCGACGATGACGCGCCCGATGCCGAGATCGTCGAAATCTTTATCGAGGAAGCCGGCGAAGTTCTCGAAACCATCCAGGCGCAATTGCCGGAATGGCTCGCGAACCCAAGTGATAGCGAATCGCTGGCGGTCATGCGCCGCGCTTTCCACACGCTGAAAGGCAGTGGCCGTATGGTCGGCGCGATCGACATCGGCGAACTCGCCTGGTCGATCGAAAATATGCTGAACCGCATCATCGACGGCACGCTGTTCATCGATCAGCCGCGTATCGATGCGGTGCTGGATGCGACCGCGCTGGTGCCGGAAATGGTCAGCGCCTTTCAACATCACACGGTTCCGCCTGTGGCGGCGCAGCAAATCGGCGAGCGCGCGTTGTTGTTGTCGCGTGAGCAGCATCCTGTTTTTGTAGAACAACACGGTGCCGAGCAACCCGATGCCGAACAACCCGATGCGGCACCACAGCCCGAAGCGGCGGCAGAGGCGTTCAGCAGTGATAGCCCGAGCCCGGTCGATGCCGATGCCGCCGCCGATTTTCCAGCGGATGCGGAACCCGATGCGGACGAAGAAGCGTCAATCGCAGCTGCGCGTATCGAAGAAGCAGAAAACATTGAGGCGGAAGAGGCCGATGCGCTGCTCGATATTTTCGCCACCGAAGCTCGCACGCATATCGAGACCGTCGAAGAATTCATTCGTCACGCCGACCAGCTGGCCGGCCCCGCCGAGCTGTCGGACGATTTGCAGCGCGCCTTGCACACGCTGAAGGGCAGCGCGCATATGGCCGATGTCGAGCCGATGGCGCAGGTGGTCACGCCGGTCGAACGTTTCATCAAAGAACTGCGCACGGCGCAGCTGCGCACCGATCCGGACGTTATGGCGGTATTGCGGCAAGGCGTCGATCTGTTCCGCGCCTGCCTCGATCAACTCGCCACCGAGCCGCACCGGCCCGTGCCGGGCGCCGACGAGTTCGTCGATTGGGTCGATACGCTGCACCACATCCATCTCGCGCATGTCGATGACGAGCCGGAACCGGCTACCGCGTCGATTTCACCGGCGGCCTTCAATCAATTCCTCGGCGATGCGATCGAGCTGATTTCTGCAGTTGGCGAGGACCTGCGCCGCTGGCAGGACGGGCGTCTCGACGATCAACGTCAGCACACATTGGCGGCGACGATCAGTCAGGTTGCCGACAGCGCCGATGCGCTGAACCTCAGCCCCGTGGTCGAGCTCGCGCAGGCGTTGCAGGCGTTGTTGCGGCGCGGTGTTGACGGCCCAGCCGACGCACGTTTTTTCGATGTGGCGTTGCGCGCGGACGACGCACTCATCGACATGCTCGATTGTCTCGCGGCCAATCAGAACGTGGCCGATTGCAGCGATCTGCAAAACGAATTGGTCGAGTTCGAATTCGATGCGGACGGCGTCGCGATGCCGGTTGCAGAGATCGATATTCCAATGCTCGACGATGTGGTCGAAATCGGCCATATCGATGGGGTCGAGCCGGAAATCGGCGTCGAGAACGAACTCGCGAGTGGCGAAACAACGCTGGACGAAACGGCTGAATCCGAACCGCTGCTCGCCGAATGGGCCGAGCTCGAAATACTGACGCGACCCGACGACAACACTCAGGCGGCGGATGATGCTGACGCAGAAACTGCACCTGACGAATCGGTGGCGTTTGCCGCGTTCAACGATTTCGCCACCGAAATCAGCAGCGATAACGAGCCATCGGCCGATCAATTGTTGGCTGAAATGAGCGGTGAAGCGGGCGCCGATGAAGAAACGGCCCGCGAAGACACTGAATTCGAAGGCGCTGTACTTGAAGACGCTGCATTCGAAAGCACTGTGCTTAAAGACGACGGGGCCGGAGCTGCGGACGATCTGGCCGCGCTAGCCTCCGAGCCGGCGGCCGACGAGACGGCAGACGAAAACGCCGTCCTGCTCCAGGAGCTGGAGCGCGACGAGGATGATTTCGAATTCGACGAGCAGGATCTGGAGGCTATCGCCGCCGCGTCCGAATTGCCGGGCGTTGAGGTAATCGACGCCGATCTGGATGAGGCAGCCGAGTCGGCGCCGGCTGCATTTACCAGCCCGGCTGCTTCGCCCGCCTTTACGCCGGCGTCGGCGCATTCGTCGCAGTTTGACGACGAGGAAATGGACACCGAGATTCTCGAAATCTTCCTCGAAGAAGCGGGTGACCTGCTCG